>JAGUUF010000353.1 GCA_020063545.1 Cytophagales bacterium | reverse complement strand
GAGTCGGCTTTGGCGTATGTAGCGGCCCCGCCTGTTTCGGTTTTTTCGGTACTCGGTGTTGATGCACCAAGTGTTACCGAGCCGCTGCAGCGCGTGCACACGTTTCGCAAGGGTTTTAAAAAGAGTTCGTTTGACCGCCTCAAAGAAGTTACCGGCCTTGATAACGAAACACTGGCTGCTGCCCTGGCGGTTTCGTCCAAAACTATTCAGCGCACCGATGTTTTTGATGCAGTACAGTCTGAAAAAATGTATGCAGTGGCCGAGCTGTATGCCATGGGCATCGGGTATTTTGGTCTTGAAGGTTTTCGCAGGTGGATGGACCGCCCGCTGTTCAGCTTGGGTAACATCCGGCCGCTTGACCTCATTGATGTTTCGGAAGGCATTACCATTTTAAAAACTGAAATCATGCGCATGCAACATGGTGTTGCCGTATGAAGGCCTTCCGGGTTGCGCGCACCGAATATTGTGATGGTACCGGTGAAGGCGCAAAACGCTATGGCGGCCGCTGGAACCTGCCCGGTTGGCCTGCCTTGTATGCAAGCAGTTCAGTATCGGCAGGCCTGCTGGAACGTTTAACAATCGATCCGGAGCTTTTTTCAGCCGAGCGCTATGTGTTGTACTCTGTTCAGGAGTTCAGCATTCCGGATGTTTATATTTACACTCCGTCATTTACCGAATTGCCTTCAGGATGGGATGCCGTTCCGGCAGGTCCGGTTTCTCAACAGTATGGCACTAAATTATTACGGAGCAATATTGTTTGTTTTGCCGTGCCTTCGGTGGTGGACAAGTCTTCGCTTAACTATGTCATTAACCCACTTGCTCCTGATTTCTCAAAAATTACCTGGCAGGTTTACGCGCTGAGGCTTGACCAGCGGATTGTGCGATAAATGGGCTGGTATTGGCCATTTATCGTACTTTTGCATCTCAAAATTTTCAGAGGAACTGACGGGTATGGAGAACATCCGCAATTTTTGCATTATCGCCCACATTGACCACGGCAAAAGCACGCTGGCCGACAGGCTGTTAGAAGCTACCGGAACGCTTACGGACCGCCAGATGCAGGACCAGGTTTTGGATAACATGGACCTGGAGCGCGAGAAAGGCATTACTATTAAGGCGCATGCCATCCAGATGAACTACAAAATGGATGGCAAGAATTATATTCTTAACCTGATTGATACACCGGGTCACGTTGACTTCTCATATGAAGTTTCGCGTTCTATTGCTGCGTGCGAAGGAGCCCTGCTGATTGTGGATGCCAGCCAGGGCATTGAAGCACAAACCATATCCAACCTGTATTTGGCTCTTGAGCACGACCTGGAAATTATCCCGGTACTTAACAAAATTGATTTGCCCCATGCTATGCCCGATGAGGTTACCGATGAAATCGTTGACCTGATCGGCTGCAAGCCCGAAGATGTGATTCGCGCAAGCGCCAAAGAAGGCATCGGTATTAACGATATCCTACGCGCAGTTGTTGAACGGATTAAACCCCCGAAAGGCGATGCCAATGCTCCGCTGCAAGCCATGATTTTTGATTCGGTATTTAATTCCTTCCGGGGCATTGAAGTTTACTTCAGGGTGTTTAACGGTTCCATACGCAAAGGCGACAGAGTAAAGTTTGTAAGTACCGGAAAAGAATACACAGCCGATGAGATAGGCGTGTTAAAATTAGAGAAACACCCGCTGCACCATATTAATGCAGGGAATGTAGGTTACCTCATCTCAGGAATAAAAGTGGCAAGCGAAGTGCATGTGGGCGATACAATTACCCATGCCGACAGGCCGGGCGAAGCGGTGAGAGGGTTTGAGAATGTAAAACCCATGGTGTTTGCCGGAATTTACCCCGTAGATACTACCGAGTTTGAAGAACTGCGCGCATCTATGGAGAAACTTCAGCTTAACGATGCCTCCCTGGTGTGGGAACCCGAAACTTCGGCAGCACTTGGCTTTGGCTTTCGCTGTGGCTTTTTGGGCATGCTGCACATGGAGATTATACAGGAACGGCTGGAGCGCGAATTCGGAATGACAGTTATCACCACGGTACCATCGGTGCAATTCCGTGCCATTAAAACAGATGGCTCTATGTATGAAATCAACGCGCCTTCCGAGATGCCCGAACCCAACACGGTTGATCATATCGAAGAACCGTACATTAAAGCGCAAATCATTACCAAGGCCGAGTTCATCGGGCCGATTATTAAACTCTGTATGGATAAACGCGGGGTAATCAAAAACCAATCGTACCTGACGACCGACCGCGTGGAGATGACCTTCGAAATGCCGCTGGCTGAGATTGTGTTCGATTTCTTCGATAAACTAAAAACCATTTCAAAAGGCTACGCTTCGCTGGATTATCACCTGATAGGTTTCCGGGAATCCGACATGGTGAAACTGGATATTCAACTGAATGGCGAAAAAGTAGATGCCCTTTCGGCCATCGTTCACCGAAGCAAGGCCTATGAATGGGGTAAGAAGCTGTGCGAAAAACTGCGTGAATTGCTTCCTCGCCAGATGTTCGAGATTGCCATCCAGGCGGCCATCGGGCAAAAAATTGTTGCCCGCGAAACCGTTAAGGCGCTTCGTAAAAATGTATTGGCAAAGTGCTACGGTGGCGATATTACGCGAAAGCGGAAGTTGCTCGAAAAGCAGAAGAAGGGAAAGAAGCGCATGCGCCAGGTGGGCAACGTAGAAATACCACAAGAAGCCTTTATGGCGGTGCTGAAGATTGATTAACTTCGCAGTATCATGGAGCGAAATTATGACGAAGTGATATCCGACATGCTGATTCAACTGGCAGCTATTGAAGCAGCCCTTGAAAAGCAAAATGAGCGGATGGAACGATTCGATAAACGGATGGAACTCACCATTCGCAGAATGGTAAAGGCAGAATCGAGGCTGGAGCAACATGAGAAAAACCTTGAGTCGCTCAATAAACGTACAGAATTGATCAATAAAAGCACGGGAACACTTAATATGCGTGTTGAATCTCTTAATAAGAGTGTAGAAACCATTAGTAAGAGCGTGGGGACGCTTAATAAGAGCGTGGGGACACTTAATAAGAGCGTGGAAACAGTTAACAGGAAATTGGAACTTTCTGTTAAAGAACAGCGTGAGTTTAACCGCGTGCAAGTCCGGTTAAACCGGTATTTTCTCAGTCAGATAAAGAACGGTAAAAAGTAGGGTGATGCTGTTGCGTAATGGCCAATCCTGACAGAAGTAAAATGACGGAAACAACGACATATACACTCATTGACGGCCGAAAGGTTGCTACAGAAATTAAAGAGGAAATCATTCAGCGCGTTAATGAAATAAAAAGGGAGGGAGGCAAAATTCCTCACCTTGCCATAATCCTGGTGGGCGATGACGGGGCAAGCCAGACCTATGTCGATCACAAAGTAAAAGCCTGTAAAGAGGTAGGCTTTCACTATACCATGATGCGCTTTGCCGATACCATCAGCGAAGACAAGTTGCTGAAACACATTGACCAGGTAAATAAAGATCCCGATGTTGACGGCTTTATTGTACAATTGCCGCTGCCGCCCCACATTTCGGTAGAGAAAATAACCGAGCACATTAAACCCGATAAAGATGTGGACGGGTTCACCAACCGCAACTTCGGCAGCATTGTTTCGAAAAACCCGTTACTGCTTCCGGCTACTCCGTATGGCATCATGGAACTGTTAAAGCGCTATCATGTCCAAACCGAAAGCAAAAACTGCGTGGTGGTTGGTGCCAGCCGGCTGGTAGGCGCACCCCTGAGCATGATGCTGGTTGAACATGGCAGGGCCACAGTAACTGTTTGCCACAAATACACCAAAAGCCTGGCTGATTTTACAAAGCAGGCCGATATTCTGATTGTTGCTGTAGGCAAGCCGGGATTGATTACGGCCGACATGGTAAAAGAAGGTGCAGTGGTAATTGATGTAGGCACAACCCGCGTTGAGGGGCCTCAATACAAAAACGGCTATGCCATTAAAGGCGATGTGGATTTTAAGAATGTAGCGCCAAAATGTTCTATGATCACTCCGGTTCCCGGTGGTGTCGGCCCCATGACCATTGCTTCGCTGTTATTAAACACGCTGCGGGCAACAGAATTGCGCAATGCGTAACATGGTTCTGCGATCGGAAGTTGAAGCCATAAGCATATCATCAAGAGCGATGAATACCCTGCCCCTTATGGAAGATTTTTATACCATCCAGGGCGAAGGGTTTTACCAGGGATGTGTAGCCTATTTTATCCGGCTGGGTGGGTGTGATGTGGGTTGTACTTGGTGCGATGTAAAGGAATCGTGGGATGCCGCTGCCCACCCGGTAGTTGACGTTGAAACAATTCTTACGCGTGCCAAATCCACACCTGCGGGTATTGCGGTAGTTACCGGTGGTGAACCTGCCATGTACAATCTACGTGTGCTTACCGATAAACTGAAATCGGCAGGCTTGCGCACGCATATTGAAACGTCCGGTGTTTATCCGCTCAGCGGCACATGGGATTGGGTTTGCTTTTCGCCTAAAAAATTCAAGAGGCCGGATGCTTCTGTTTATGAGTTGGCTAATGAATTGAAAGTGATAATCTATAACAAAAGTGATTTTGCTTTTGCTGAAGAGCACGCTCAGCGGGTAAGTAAAACCTGTAAACTATTTCTACAACCGGAGTGGTCCAGAGAAAAGGAAATGCTTCCGCTGATTATTGAGTATTGCAAGGCTAACCCGCAATGGCGGATTTCGCTGCAGGTTCATAAGTACATGAATATCCCCTGAAGTTGCAGATCCATTGAGTCTTGATCAATTTATTTCTACACTAAATGCCTGGGGCGCTGCACGCCTGCCATTTCTCTTCCTGGTTGATTTTGAGCTAAAACGCCCTGTTGCCTTACGGTTGGAAGACATTAACCCTCAGGATTTGCTGTACTCCATCAACGGATTTTCGAATAACCCGGCACCTTTGCCCCGGGCGCGCAAAATTTTATTGCAGAAATTCCCAATTTCACAGGAAGCATACCGGTTGCTGTTTAACCGGGTTCAGCACCATCTTGGGTATGGCGATTCATTCCTCCTTAACCTGACAGTAAAAACTCCTGTTCAGTTGAACTGTTCACTGCGCGAGGTTTTTTCTTATGCCGTTGCGCGTTACAAATGCTGGTTACGGGATGAGTTTGTTGTTTTCTCTCCTGAAACCTTCGTGCAGATACGCGGAAATAAAATTTATTCGTTTCCAATGAAGGGCACGATTGATGCCCGTGTGCCTGATGCGTACAACACCATTCTTGAGGATGTAAAAGAAAAAGCCGAGCATGTAACCATTGTGGATTTAATCCGAAATGACCTGAGCATGGTAGCCTCATCGGTAGAAGTAAACCGGTTTCGGTATAGTGAAGAGATAAACACCAATCATTCCCGGCTGTTGCAGGTAAGTTCGGAGATAAGCGGGCTGCTTCCTGAAGGGTATCATCGCCAGTTGGGTGAGCTATTGGTAACGTTACTGCCGGCCGGCTCGGTAAGCGGTGCACCGAAACCTAAAACCTGTGCGGTTATACGCGAGGTAGAAGGTGACGATCGTGGTTACTATACAGGAGTTATGGGTTACTTTGATGGGGTTAACCTCGATAGCGGAGTGATGATCCGGTATATTGAAAAACAGGGTGACGAATTTTTTTACCGCAGCGGGGGAGGAATTACCACACAAAGCAAGGCTGCAAAAGAGTACCAGGAATTGATTGACAAGATATATGTACCGGTTGATTGAATCCATCCGGCTGGAAGACGGCACGCTTCATCATTTGTCATACCATCAAAAGCGAATGGATGAATCGGTTTTCAGGCTTACCGGGAAACCGAACCAGATAAAACTTGCAGAAATTTTGAAACACTTACCGTTGCCCGCAACGGGCAAATACAAATGCCGGGTGGTGTACACTACAACAGGGGAGTACACGTATACCATTACTCCCTATATCCTAAATCCTGTTAATACGTTACAGGTTGTTTATGATGATACTATAGACTATGCCTGCAAGTTTGAAAACCGCGGCAAGCTGGATCAACTCTTTCAAGCCCGATGGCAAGCCGATGATATTCTGATTATAAAAAACGGGCTTGTTACCGATACATCGTACTGCAACGTGTGCTTTTATGACGGTGCCCGCTGGATTACGCCCTCTGCTCCGCTGTTGCCGGGCGTTATGCGGCAGGTATTGCTCGATGCATGGCAAATCCAAGCCGAAGAAATACGAACTGGCGATATTCCAAAATTCCAAAAGGTAAAACTCATTAATGCATTGCTTGGATTTACCGGCCCTGAATTTCCGGTATCACAGATACTTTTTTAGTTTTAATCATGATTCGTTTGCTTGTCCTGTGGGTTTGCTTTTTACCTGCTGTGCTGTGGGCTCAATCCACACTAAGCACCAAATCAAAAAAGGCCATTGAATTGTATACCCAGGCCGATAACTACCGGGTACGGGGGCAGCACCAGCAGGCGATTGATTTACTCAATGAAGCCATTGCCCGCGACAAAAAATTTGTAGAGGCATATTACCGCCTCGGGCTGGTGTACATGTCAACCAAACGGTATCCGCTGGCTGTTCAAAACTTCGAAATGGCGGCTTCGCTAACCACCGATGTAAAGAAGCTGCGGGTTATCTGGTTCGATTTGGGCGAAGCGTACCTCAATACCGGGCACTATGAAAAGGCCGTTGCAACCCTTCAGGATTTTTTGCGTGCCGAAAATCAAAACCGGCAGAAGGCAGACCGTGCAGGCCAATTGTTGCGCAATGCTGAATTTGCCAGGCAAAATCAGGCATTGAAAGCGCACTACAACCAACGCCCGTTAAGCGACACCGTAAATTGCTTTGCCCTGCAGTATTTTCCGGTACTCACGGCCGACCAGCAGGAACTTATTTTTACCCGCAGGCTTGGCAATGGTGCTGAACACGATGAAGACCTGGTTATTTCCAGAAAAGAGAGCAACGGGCGCTGGGGCAAGCCTCAGTCCATTTCTAAAAATGTTAACTCTTTATTAAATGAGGGAACCTGCACCATCTCGGCCGATGGCCGCAAACTCATTTTCACTTCGTGTGTTGGCCGCCAGAGTTTCGGCAGCTGCGATTTGTACGAAACCGTAAAGATCGGCAACGACTGGACCGTACCTAAGAACCTCGGGCCGAATGTCAATTCAATGGAATGGGAGTCGCAGCCCTCACTTTCGGCTGATGGAAGAACCTTATATTTTGTTTCGGACAGGCGGGGAGGGTTTGGCCGAAGAGACATCTGGGTTTCAAGGCTGGATGAGTCGGGGCAATGGACGAAGGCCCGGAACCTGGGGGCACCCGTCAATACCCAGGGCGATGAAATATCGCCCTTCATCCATGTAAACGACCAGGTGTTGTATTTTGCTTCAACCGGGCATACCGGATTTGGCGGCTACGATATTTTTTATTCAGAGCGCACAGGTGATTCGTGGGCGGCACCTGTTAACCTGGGCAGGCCCCTTAACGATCATGAAGATCAATTCTCCTTATTTATTACTGCCGATGGGCAAAAAGGGTACTACTCGCATGAGGAGAATACCCTTTCCGGTTCGGTAAGCAGGATTTATGAAATGGATATCCCCGAACTGCAGCAAATTAAATACAAGAGCAACTATGTGCGGGGTGTTGTTTCCGACCGGAAAACGGGGGAGAAGCTGAAGGCGAAAATCGAACTCTATAGTATCGTGCAGAACCGCAGGGTATCCATGGTGGAGTCCGATTCCATAACAGGCGAATACCTGATGGTGCTGACGCAGGGAGCCGAATATGCCCTGTATGTGAACAAGGCCGGTTATTTATTTCAAAGCCTTAACTTCAATTACTCCGAAACAACCGACCTGGAACCGATAATACGGAATATTCTTCTGGATAAGGCCGTGAGCGGATCGGTAGCAGTGCTTAAAAACCTGTTTTTTGATACTGATAAATATGATTTAAAGGAAAAATCAGTAACCGAGTTGGAAAAGATTATATATTTCTTATCTGAAAACCCGGCCATCACCATCGAAATCAGCGGCCATACCGATAATACCGGCAACCCCGCTTATAACCAGCAGCTATCGGAGCGGAGGGCGCAGGCTGTTTACAACTATTTGATTAGCAGAGGTATAGAAGCCAGGCGAATTCAGGCTAAAGGATATGGCCAAACGAGGCCTGTTGCTTCAAATACCACCGAGGAGGGAAAGCAACTGAACCGGAGAATCGAATTTCTTATCCGGTAGCCGAAACAAAATAAAATTTGGCATAAAATCATTTGGTTGTTATTTTAATTTTTCTGCAACATCACTTAATTTGGAACTTTAAAACGATTGTTTAACCTAAAACTAACCTATGAAGAAGTTTTTACTACTATGCTTCTCGTTGGCGTTTGTGTTCACGGTGTGGGCACAGGAGCGAACGGTATCGGGTAGGGTAACATCCACTGAAGATGGGTCGCCCTTACCTGGCGTGAACGTTGTTGTGAAGGGCACAGCAACAGGTACGGTAACGGATGCAGACGGCCGTTACACACTCAGCGTGCCGGCTTCAGGCGGATCGCTGGTGTTCTCGTTTATTGGTCTCCAGACACAGGAGGTGCCAATCGGAGAACGCTCAGTGGTTGATGTATCGCTGGCGCTTGACGTAACGCAGTTGTCTGAAGTTGTCGTTACCGGTCAGGGTATCCAGCGCGAAAAGAAAGCGCTGGGGTATGCGGTAGCCTCCGTTGGCTCAGATCAGATTGCTGCCCGCCCGATGAACGACATCTCGCGCGTGTTGCAGGGCAAAGTGCCCGGGGTTGTTATTAACCCTACCGGTGGTACTGCCGGTGCAGGTTCGCAGATTAACATCCGGGG
>JAGUUF010000077.1 GCA_020063545.1 Cytophagales bacterium | reverse complement strand
CATTTTATGCTGAAAGAAATTTTCGAACAGCCACGTTCCATTAAAGACTGCCTGCGTGGGCGCCTGGATGTTGCCTCGGGCCGGCTGGTGCTGGGCGGTATCCGCGAGTACGTAAATAAAATGGTTAATGCCGACCGCATTATTATCGTTGCGTGTGGCACCTCGTGGCATGCCGGCCTGGTGGCCGAATACATGATTGAAGAATTCTGCCGGATTCCGGTAGAGGTGGAGTACGCCTCAGAATTCCGTTACCGCAACCCGATTATCCGCGAAGGCGATGTGGTGATTGCCATCTCGCAATCGGGCGAAACGGCCGATACGCTTGCCGCCATTGAACTGGCCAAAGCCAAGGGTGCCATCATCATCGGGGTATGCAATGTGGTGGGGTCGTCTATCGCCCGCGTCTCTCATGCGGGTTCGTACACGCACGCAGGGCCCGAAATCGGGGTGGCCAGCACCAAAGCCTTTACAGCACAGTTAACCGTGCTGAGCATGATCTGCCTGATTGTGGCGCAGAAGAAAGGAACCATTGCCGAGCGCAAATTCCACGAGATGCTGGTAGAACTTGAAAACCTGCCAGCTAAAGTGGAAGAAGTGTTAAAGCAAAACGATAAAATCAAGGAGCTTGCCTATACCTTTAAAGATGCAACTAACTTTCTGTACCTGGGGCGCGGCTGTAACTTCCCGGTGGCACTTGAAGGGGCACTGAAGCTGAAAGAGATTTCCTACATCCATGCCGAAGGGTACCCGGCAGCCGAAATGAAGCACGGCCCCATAGCCTTGATTGACGAAGAGATGCCCGTGGTGTTTATCGCTACACGCGACAGTTCATACGAAAAGATTGTATCGAACGTGCAGGAAGTGAAGGCCCGCAAGGGCCGGGTGATTTCCGTGGTTACCGAAGGGGATGAACTCATCCCGGGCATGTCGGAATTTGTTATTGAAGTGCCGGCCGTGCAGGAAGCGTTAATGCCGATTGTGTCGGTAATTCCTTTGCAGTTGCTTTCCTACCACATTGCCGTTATGCGCGGCTGCAATGTCGATCAGCCCAGGAACCTGGCAAAATCGGTAACGGTGGAGTGATCATCAGTTAAGTTTATTGTACGTCCCCTGTTGACCCAGAACGAGTGATTTTTTAAACTAAACTTTATGTTATAACTTCACGTTATAACATTAAAAGTATGGGCATCACAATAACCAAAGTAAGAAAAATTGGAAATTCAAGGGGCATTTTATTCCCCAAGGCTATCCTTGATGAAGGAGGGATTGTTGATACAGTTAAAATAACAGTGAAAAATAAAGTCATCATGATTACTCCTGGAGATAAGAAGAGAAAAAAGGCATGGTCTGATTTTAAGCGGGCAAAGCGCGAAAGGGCAGACTTTATTGCTAACACCTTTGACGCAAAGGAGTGGGAATGGTAAGGGCGTACAGTGTTTACTTGGTTAATCTCGATCCAACAGTCGGACTTGAAATAAAAAAGAGCAGACCATGTGTTGTGCTTTCTCCCGATGAGATGAATTCAGTGTTGGGTACGGTAATTATTGCTCCAATGACATCGACTATTCGTGGCTACCCTTCGAGGGTTGAGGTTCGCTTTCAGAACAGAACTGGCGAAGTATGTTTGGATCAGATGCGGGCAGTTGACGAGAGCAGGTTAAGTAAACAGCCTCTGGGACGTTTGAAGCAGAGTGAAATCGATGAAATTAAGGATGCAATAGCCGATATTTTCAAACTATAGCAGGTATTACAAAGCAATTGGGTGGAGAATAAAAATTTAATGACTCACGCCCTCAAATATTCCTTCTTCAGCAGCGGGCAGATTTTGTAGCGCTCATCGTGCGTATCTTCGTACACGGCTTCCAGCAGTTCGTATACGTGCTTAATTCCAATACGATTGCACCATTCAAACGGACCGTACGGGTAGTTGGTGCCCAGTTTCATGGCCTTGTCAATGTCTTCGCGTGTGGCGGTTCCTTCCTGCACGGTATAGTACGCCTCGTTGATGATCATGCAGATGATGCGGGGTGTAACCATGCCCACGCGATCATCCACCACCAGGTAGCGGGTATTCAGTTTGTCGCAGATGGCGGCCAGTTCCGCCTCGTGTGCCGCATCAAGCCGGCAAACTTCAAGCACCTCCCGGTTAACGAAAGTAGGTAATCCGTTAAACCCGAAAACATGCGCTTTTATTTTATGGTCGGCCAGGTTGGAGAGTTCGGCCAGCGAAATCTTGGCGGTGTTGAGGAAAACGCGGGCCGTTGGTTTTTCCTGGTAGATTTCCACCTGGAAGGGCTCTTCGTCAATGATGAAGTCAAACACCAGGTCGCTGCCGGCCACAAAACGTTCGGCTTCGCGGTGGTCACTTTCCAGGGTGTACCGGTGGTCTCCGAACTTGGCCCGGCACTCGTCAAGATTTTCGGTATTGCCCACCACAAGGATGTTCATAAACTGGATTTTGTTCCTATTTTTGAAACTTCGCTAAAGATAATTGTTAAACAAACAGGTATGTCAAAAACAATTGTTTATTCACCCCACGCGCCTGAACCCATCGGCCCGTACAGCCAGGCGGTGCAGGTTGGCAATATGTTGTTTATAAGCGGACAAATCGCCATCCAGAAACCATCCGGCAGCCTGATGACGGGCAACATCAGCGATGAAACGGCCCAGGTAATGAAGAACCTCGGAGAAATACTGAAAGCAGCCGGCATGGATTTTTCAAATGTTGTGAAGAGCACGATTTTTCTGAAAGACATGAACAACTTTCCGGTGGTGAATGAGGTTTACGGCAAAAATTTTCCAGCCAATCCCCCTGCCCGCGAAACGGTTGAGGTAAGCCGCCTGCCAAAAGATGTGAACGTGGAGATTTCGTGTATCGCTGTAAAATAGTTGGTGGTTCTTCGTTGTTCGTTCTTTGTTGTTAGTTGTTCGTTGAGTGATTTTAACGTAAAAATACCGTCAACAAATAACTAACAACCAACAACTAACAACCAATAACCAATAACGACAATCACTGATTTGCCTTCACCCACATATCCTTCAACGTTACTGTTCGGTTAAATACCGGCTTGCCCGGCTGCGAGTCAGCATCTTCAATGAAATATCCTTTACGCATAAACTGGTAACGTTCATTCGGTTTTGTTTGAGCCAGTGACGGTTCAGCATAAGCCGGGGAGATAATCTGAAGTGAATCAGGGTTGAGATAATCTTTAAAATCGCCTTCGGCTTCGGAAAGATCTTCGATGGTAAATAACCGATCGTACAGCCTTACCTCCACAGGCACAGCATGCTGAATGCTTACCCAGTGCAATGTTCCTTTAACATGTATTCCGGAAGTGTCGGACCCGCTGCGGCTTTCGGGTATGTAGGTGCAGCGAAGTTCGGAAACATTACCGTGTTCATCCTTCACCACTTCATCGCACCGGATGATGTAGGCGCTTTTCAGGCGCACCAGTTGCCCGGGTGCCAGGCGAAAATACTTTTTTGGCGGGTTTTCCATAAAATCCTCGCGTTCGATGTACAGCTCACCGCTAAAGGGGATGAGTCGTTCTCCTGCTGACGGATCTTCCGGATTATTTTCACTTGTTACCATTTCGGTTTGGCCGGCCGGGTAGTTGGTAAGCACCACTTTAACCGGGTCGAACACCACCATTTTGCGAAGGGCTACTTTATTGAGGTGTTCGCGCACACAAAATTCAAGCAGCCCTACATCAATAAGGTTATCTCGTTTGGCAACGCCAATCCGGTCGCAAAAATCGCGTATGCTTTCGGGTGTATAACCTCTTCTCCGCATTCCGCTGAGCGTAGGCATACGGGGGTCGTCCCACCCGGTAACATGGTTTTCGTTTACCAGTTGCAGCAGTTTGCGCTTGCTCATTACGGTGTAGGTCATGTTAAGCCGGGCAAACTCATATTGCTTTGAGGGATAAATCTCCAGTTTTTCAATCAACCAGTCGTACAGGGCGCGGTGGGGCACAAACTCGAGCGTGCAGATGCTGTGCGTAACTTTTTCGATGGAGTCGCTTTGCCCGTGTGCAAAATCGTACATGGGGTAAATGCACCAGGCATCGCCTGTGCGGTGGTGGTGGGCATGTTTAATACGGTAAAGCACAGGGTCGCGCATGTGCATGTTGGGGTGGGCCATGTCAATTTTGGCGCGCAGCACTTTTTCTCCGTCTTTGTATTTTCCGGCCCGCATGGCGGCAAACAACTGCAGGTTCTCTTCTATGCTGCGGCTGCGAAACGGACTGTTTGTTCCGGGCTGGGTAGGTGTACCTTTCTGTTGGGCAATGGCTTCGCTGGT
>JAGUUF010000210.1 GCA_020063545.1 Cytophagales bacterium | reverse complement strand
TCGTTTTCAACAACTGGTGATTTTTTTCTTGGACTGGTCGTGATTGCTGTAATACCGGGTATAGGCGAAGAGCTGGTATTTCGGGGATTGATTCAAAACGAATTGCACCGCGGAACAAAAAATATTCATGTCGCCATCTGGGTATCGGCTATACTGTTTAGTGCCATGCACATGCAGTTCTTCGGCTTTGTACCCCGCATGCTGCTGGGGGCATTGTTCGGGTACCTGTACCATTGGTCGGGCAACCTGCTGGTACCCATGCTCGCCCATTTTTTTCATAACGGCTTAACCCTGGTTTTTATTTACGCCTACCAGCAAGGCGTTACATCCGTTGATCCGGAAAGCAATGAGGCAGCCCCTTTACCGATAGTGCTGGGGTGTACACTTGCCGGTGTTGGACTTTTGTATTATTTCAGAAAACTTTACCAGGCAAACTACAAGGCAAGTTGAAACAGGCCCTTTCCAAATACACCAACCTTACCCAGCGCATAATTACCGGCCTGGGCGGAGCGGCCGTAATTATCACCTGCATTGCTCTTGGGCAGTGGACTTACTTTGCTGTTTTTACGGTTATTTGTTTTTTTTCGCTCATCGAGTTTTACAAACTGGCCGGCATTGACGGCATGATCCCGCAAAAGTCAATCGGTGTTATCAGCGGCATGTCGGTTTTTGTGTTGTCTTTTCTTATTGAACAGCAAACACTGTCGTACCGGTATTACTACCTGTTGTTTCCATTTATTTCTATTACATACCTGATTAAGCTCTATAAAAAAGAAGAGAAAAAGCCCTTCACCAACATTGCGTTTACGTTTCTGGGGATTTTTTATGTTGCCGTTCCGATTGCCCTGCTTAACCATGCCGTGTTTGAGGGCGGGCGCTACAACTACGAAGTTATTCTCGGCTCACTGCTGATATTGTGGGCCAGCGATACCGGGGCCTATTTTGCAGGAACACGGTTTGGGAAGCATAAATTATTTGAGCGCATTTCGCCAAAAAAATCGTGGGAGGGTTTCTGGGGTGGTGCATTGCTGGCATCGGTTATGACATTCGTGCTAAGCCTGTACTTTACTTCGCTTACCATTGTTGACTGGCTCGTCATCGGGCTCATCATCATTATCGGAGGAACATTTGGCGATTTGGTTGAATCGCTGCTGAAGCGAAGCATTGAAATAAAAGACTCCGGCACCAGTCTTCCCGGTCATGGCGGATTCCTGGACCGGTTTGACGGCCTGCTTATTTCAGCCCCGTTTATTGCCGCATACCTCGAGGTTTTTTGACCTTTTCGTTACAAATCGGTCGAACGGAATTTGCTTATCTTTGCCAGCCTGAATTTGAATCGGATACAGTCCGATTCAACTTGCTGCGCAAAAAATAACAATCCCTATGGCATACGTTGAACCGGCTCCTTTAACCAATAAGGAGAATCCGTTTGAGGCGATGATGTCGAGATTCCATGTAGCCTCGCAAAAGCTGGGTCTCGAAGAAGAAGTTTACAATGTTTTGAAATCGCCCACCAAGCAGGTTATTGTTTCCCTGCCAGTTACCATGGACGATGGGAGCATCCGGGTGTTTGAAGGCTACCGCGTAGTGCACTCCAACATCCTGGGACCATCCAAGGGCGGAATCCGCTACGACCCCCATGTTAACCTGGATGAAGTAAAGGCGCTTGCCGCCTGGATGACCTGGAAGTGTGCCGTTGTGGATATTCCCTATGGCGGAGCCAAGGGCGGCATCACCTGTAACCCGCGCGAAATGTCGGCCGGTGAAATTGAACGGCTTACCCGTGCATATACCAGCGCCATGATTGATATCTTCGGTCCCGACCGCGACATACCCGCTCCCGATATGGGCACCGGCCCGCGCGAGATGGCCTGGCTGATGGATGAGTACTCCAAAACGCAGGGCATGACGGTGAATGCCGTTGTTACCGGTAAGCCCATTGTGCTTGGCGGATCGCTTGGCCGCACCGAAGCCACCGGCCGCGGTGTAATGGTGAGCACTCTTGCCGCCATGGAAAAAATGAAAATCAACCCGTATAAGGCTACCTGTGCCGTGCAGGGATTTGGCAACGTGGGCTCGTGGGCAGCACGCCTGCTTGCCGAACGCGGATTGATTGTGCAGGCCATCAGCGATGTTTCGGCTGCGTACTATAACGAAAAAGGGATTGACGTGGAAGCCGCTGTTAAACACAGCCAGGCGAATAAAGGATCGCTTACCGGTTTTACCGGGGGTGAAAAAATAAACCGCGATGACATCCTTACCCTGCCGGTTGATGTGCTGGTACCTGCGGCCACCGAAGATGTGATAACCGTAACCAACGCACCACACATTAAAGCCAAACTGATTGTGGAGGGCGCAAACGGACCCACCTCATCCAAAGCCGATAACATTATCTATGAAAAGGGCATTTCCGTTGTACCCGATATTCTGGCCAATGCAGGAGGCGTTACGGTTTCGTATTTTGAGTGGGTTCAAAACCGCCTCGGCTACAAGTGGGAAGCCGAACGGGTTAACCGAAGGAGCGACCGCATTATGAAGGACGCTTTTGAAAATGTTTACAAAACGGCAATGGAATATAAGGTTTCCATGCGCATTGCCGCTTACATGGTGGCCATTGATAAGGTTGCCAAAACGTATAAATACAGAGGCGGATTTTAAACGCAGCAAGCGGGATGACTATTCATAAAGAAGGAAGAACCATTTTGTTTGTTTTGTTGGTGGCACTTGTGGCCGTTATCTGGGCATTCGATTATTTTTTACCCGGGCAGCAGGTGGTGAGAAATGTGGTAATCGGTGTTAGTATAGTCTTCTATCTGCTCATCCTCCAGTTCTTCCGGCATCCATCCATTACCATAAAAAAAAATCCGCAGCACATTCTTGCCCCGGCCGATGGAAAGGTAGTGGTAATTGAAGAGGCCGATGAACCCGAATACCTGAAACGCAAATGCAGGCAGGTTTCAATTTTTATGTCGCCCGTTAATGTGCATGTTAACCGCCTGCCGGCAGGCGGAACAATCTCGTATTATCGCTACCATCCCGGAAAGTACCTGGTGGCATGGCATCCCAAATCAAGCACCGAAAATGAACGGACAACCGTAGTTGTAAAAACAGACAGCGGCACTGAAATACTCTTCAGGCAAATTGCGGGTGCCCTGGCGCGAAGAATAAAGTGTTACGTTACCGAAGGACAACAACTGGAGCAGGGGCAGGAGTTTGGTTTTATCAAGTTCGGCTCACGCGTTGATGTATTTTTGCCCCTCGAAGCGGAGGTCACCGTAAACGTTAATGACAAAACAACTGGCGGGAAAACCGTAATTGCCCGGCTTTCATAAAAGCCCAACAAACCTGTGTTAGGCTCATTCTGAAAATATATAAGTCAATACCCTCCTTTTAGTAAAGCTTACTGCGTACATTTGAGAGATAGCCTAAACCCTTGAGGGCGCGCCCAGCCTTCATCGGATAGCTTAATACCTTAAACCCTAATCTATGAGCCGCGCGGCCAATCTGAAATTTCCACATGCAAAACAGGATTTTTTCGTTTCACTGAATCAGCGTGTTAACCAATATTTCAAAAGCAACAACATCAGCCGCAATGCCAATGCCGAAATGGTCGTTAAAACAGTATGCATGTTCCTGCTGTACTTTGTTCCGTATGGCATCATCATCTCCGGTACAATTACCAATCCGTGGATGTTGCTGGTGCTGTGCCTGGCCATGGGTGTTGGGCTTGCCGGTATCGGCCTGTCGGTAATGCACGATGCCAACCACGGTGCGTATTCGAAAAAAGCATGGGTTAACAACCTCATCGGCTATTCGCTTAATATAATAGGCGGCCATGCATTTAACTGGAAAATTCAGCACAACGTGCTGCACCATACCTATACCAATGTACACGATGCCGATGAAGACATAAGCCCGCGCGGTGTAATGCGCATGGCACCGGAATCGGCCTGGAAGCCCGCACACCGGTTTCAGCATATCTATGCCTGGTTTCTGTATTGCCTCCTCACCCTGGTTTGGGTGTTCATAAAAGATTTTGCCCGCCTGGTAAAATACCAGCGCGAAGGGTTGGTGAAAAAACAGCAAGCCTCCGTTACCCGGGAGTGGACAATACTTATTGTGACCAAAATTCTTTACATCGGTTATATTATTGTGTTGCCGGCACTGCTTCTTCCGTTGGCATGGTGGCAAATCCTGATTGGTTTTGTAGCGATGCATGCCGTATCCGGGTTTATCCTTTCGGT
>JAGUUF010000367.1 GCA_020063545.1 Cytophagales bacterium | reverse complement strand
TGGCAGAAAGTGCACTGTAGTCTTTGTTTCCTACATGCCACAATTGAAGAGTCGGGTTGTCCTGGAAGTATTTTGCAAACTGCAAGTAGTCGTATTCCTGAGAGTGTACTACCAATTCCCGGTCTGGTTGTGCTTCTTTTGCATAATCAACCCCGAGGCTTTTGCTTACTTCCCCTTTAGCCGTGGAGAAATCGAAACCCAGCAGATAAACATCCAATTTTTTCCCGAGTCGACTGGCCAAATGCCGGCATACTTTAAGCGCATTGATTAATACAAATGACTCATCATAGTACTCCTCCAATCCAAAACGATAAAGCATTAATTCCTCCGAATCAATTTCCAGGGGGACAGGTGCCAACATATCGTGAGGAACCTGAACGGGCAACGGCTTGCCTGCCAAATAATACCGGCATTTGAACCCGCGCTCTTTAAGACTGTGCCTAACCCAGTTCCCGCTAAAAATGCCAATATGTCCCTGAATTATCTTCTCAGAATCATTGATGTTAATAATTAACCCAGGAGGCAGTTCTAATCCGCCAAGTTCATCCAGACTTGGTCCTTTACCGATAATAAATATATTATCAGTGCTCCACGCTGAATCGGTACTTTCTATCTGCCTGAAGATATTCTCCAGTATACGGTTTACCATCGACTGTTACTTTTAAATTATTTTCCAATGCTAAATTTAATCCCCCCAGTATATCCCAACTGTGAGCCCCCTTCGGATTTTCAAATGAAAGAAAAGAACCACGTATAACATTGATCATATTGTAAACACAACAACCCAAAATCCTGTACTCGTGCCCCTGTGTCGCTTTAATGAGTTCATCCATGGTCAAGGAAGATGATAATCCCCTAATCCGGGATTTAAATTTTTTCACACGATCGCCCGACATAAGCCAGAGGTCCATTTCGGGACAACCAATTAGTGACCCTGCATGCCGGAAATCCTTAAAGCACGCAATTGAAATTCCCCACTCCGGCAGGCCGGATGTAAAATTCTCTGTTCCATCAATTGGGTCTATCACAACAATAGTACCACCAGCACCCGGTTTTACCTCACTAAATGAACCCTCTTCAGTTATAAGCGTTACATCCGGTTCACTTTTCAGAATATCAAGGATAACGGTTTGTAAAAATAAATCGCCATTTGTTACAAAACTTTGGTCATCTTTCAGGAATCTTTCCGATCTCAATGAAACAATTTGCTCAAGGTTTTGACGAACTGCAGTTTTAACATCACTAAGAAATTGAGCGACTTTCATTCCAGTTAATCTGAATATAACAGTAACTAATCAACTTACAGGTTTCTTTATCCGAATCAAATCCTCAACCCCGTTCACCCCGTAATACCCTGTCTCCTGTTCAGTAAACAACTCGTTGTGGCGGGCAATCTCCAACATAAAGCCCGCTTCCTGTAAAGCACTCATAAAGCGTTCTTCACCATAAACACGTACGTGGTCGTGCTGGGCGTAAAAATAAGCACGCAGGGCCGGGGTATTAATACCTTCATCCTCAAAATTATTTTTCAGCACTTTCGAAAACGGAGTTTGAACAATAGCCGTACCGCCCGGCTTCAGCACCCGCCAGATTTCACGCAGTGCCTTTTTGTAGTCAGGTATATGTTCCAGGATGTGGTTGGCCAGCACCAGGTCAAACGATTCATCGGAAAAGGAAATATTGGTAGCATCTTCTTTCCGGATGGTTGCGTTAGCCGGAAACAAATCGGCTTTTACATACTCAGCAGGACCCTCTTTTTCAATGCGTTTCGAAAGGTGAACTTCGGGCGCAAAATGAAGAACGTGGCCGTTCCGAACCAGCTGCCATAAATCCAGTTTATCGAAATACATGAACAGGTGGCGCTCCCGGTCAAACGAACCGCAATACGGGCACCCAAAATTGTTCACATCACTGCCCACCATCTGAAGCCGGCTAATCCACTCGGGAAAATACTCCGAACCGCCTTTGTACCTGGTAAACCGGCCAAATGTTTTGCCACACACATAGCACTTCCGCCTACGGCCAATGCGGTGCAGCGGAATGTACACCGCAAGTATAGGCTTGCGGTAGCGCAAATAAAATTTCTTTAACGGTTCCTTGTAACGTTTTATCAGCGCAGTAACCATCCGGCATTAATCTTCGTAGTAACTTCCCTGCTTTTTATCATCATTGTAGCTGTAGCCGTAATTGTACCCGTAGCCATAGCCGTACCCGTAGCCGTACCCGAGGCCCGATTTAAAAATATCGTTCAGCACCACGCTGATGTTTTTAAGCCTGCCGTCACCATAATAATCGGCCACCATCCTCAGCGCTTCCTTGGGCGTATAATTCTGGCGCACCACATACAACGTATGGTGTGCATACTTGGCCAGTTCAAACGCATCGGCAATCAGGTTAATGGGCGGGGAGTCAATGATTACGTAATCAAATTCCTGAAGCAGCCCGTTGAACAACTCGGCCAGTGTGGGGCGCATCAGCAGTTCGCTTGGGTTTGGCGGAACGGGGCCGCTGCTGAGCAGGTACAGGTTTTCAATCGGGGTTTGCTGCACTATTTCATTTAGTGTGGCAAGGCCGGCCAGGTAGTTGCTAAGCCCGGTGGTGTTCTCCAGATTAAAGTCGGTGTACAGCCGGGGCTTGCGCATGTCGGCCCCGATGATGATGGTTTTCTTGCCTGAAAGCGAAAGCACGGTTGCCAGGTTAACAGAAGTAAACGTTTTGCCTTCTCCGCTGATGGAGCTTGTGATGAGGATAATCTTTTTATCCTGGTAGCCGGTAAAATACCCGATGTTGGAGCGCAGCGCCCGAAACGATTCGGCCACGGCCGATTTGGGCTTTTCGTACACAATCAGGTTTCCTTCGGCAGTATTGTGCCCCACCCCTCCGATAAACGGCATGTGGGTTATCTTCTCTATGTCTTCCTTCGACTGCACGCGGGTGTTCATTACTTCAAAAAGAATGAACAGGGCAAACGGCAGGACAAGCCCACCGGCAAAAGCGATAGTATAATTTTGAACTTTTTTGGGAGAGATGGGGCCGCTCACCTGCGGGTCGTTTACCACGAGAATATCGGTTACGCTGGACTCTTTCGATATTTCAGCCTCCGATTTTTTCTGCATCAGGAAAACATACAGGTTTTCAAGCAAAGTATAGTTGCGCTGAATGGTAACCAGTTGGCGTTCAGCCGCAGGGAGGTAGGCCAGTTGCTTTTCGGCATCGCGTATCTGTTTATTTAATTGATCAGCTTTAATTTTATCGGTTGCTTCCAAGGAGATGAGCGATTCCAGGATATCTTTCTTAATAGCCCCAATGCGCGATTGTTTATCGGCAATCAGCGGGTTACGCAGCCGGTCGGCATCGCCATACAGTTTAATTTCCAGTTGCAGGTCAATCATAGAACTCACCAACTTCGTAATTACCGGGTCCTGGATGCCGACCGATGACGGTAAAATTACCTGGTCAAGGTTGGTGCCCTTGTTTAGGTATTCGCGCAGGTACCGGTAATAATTTTCATTAATCAGGAGGGCTGTTTTCTGGGTTTCGAGCACTTCAAGCTTCTGAAAAACCCGCAATGCCTCGGTGCTCAGGTCGGTAACAACATTTTTATCCTTAAATTTTTCGAGCTGGATTTCAAAGAATCGCAATGAATCCCGGATGGATGACAACTGGCGGTCAATAAAACTGATGGCGCGGGAGGCTGTTTGATTTTTCTTTTCAAGGTCGTAGCGTTGATACGCATAAATCAGTTCGCGCATAAAATCAAGTTCGCGCTGCTGGTTCTGCCCCAGGATGCGCAGGTTTACCACCGAAGCGCCCTGTTCGGCCCACTTGGCCTCCAGCCGGGAGGCATAGCTGCGCGCTGCAGCCGAGGTATTCCGAATCGTTAACAAAAAAGGATCGTTGTAATACGACTCCAGGTTTCGTCCGTTTTTGCGGGTTATAATAAACTTAAGTTTGTCAGACTTTACAGTATCGCCAAACTGAAGGGTAGTTTCTCCATCGTTAAGAGTAAACTGGTTGTCGTTAAGTATCGTTAAACTGAATGCGTGCGTACCATTTTCTGTTCCGGTAATTACGTGTGCTTCAACAGGAACATGGTGGTATGCATCAATGGTCAGAACTTTTCCCTGCCGGTAAAACAATACCCCGAAATTAAGGCTGTCAATTACACGTTCAATTAACGGGATAGACCGGATAATGTAGATTTCGTTATAATAATTGCGGTAAGGGCTTACAATAGGATTATTGTAAAGCAACTTACCCTCGCTGGGCTCCTGCGTTTCTCTTATTATAATGGAGGCATTGATTTCGTAAACAGGCACGGAGTAGCGGTTATAGAAAAACGCAATGCTAACCGCAACCATTACAGACAATACAATCAGGTACCAGTACTGCAATGCCCTGTACAACACGCGCTTAAAATCAAGCGTAGTACTTTGGGGCGCCTGCCGGGTGTCCTGATCTAAAAACGACTCAGCCATCAGTCAATTGAGTTAATTAGCGTTATCGTAATCAGGAGTAACGACAATGACGATATGAATAAGGACAGGTTCTTGCCAAAATACGTTTGATAAGGACGCTGTCGCAGTGCCGGAACAATCAGAATGTCATTCTGGTACACAAAATACTCGGGTTTGTTTACGAAGTTCTCATCCAGTAAATCAATATACCGCACTTCGGCTTTACCATTGATCTGTCGGATAAGCTTGATATTGCGTTTATCGGCTAAATCCGTTAGTCCCCCGGCCAGGCCGATAGCCTCTATGTAATTAACACGGTTATTCGGGAGAATTACTGTTCCCTCCTGTTTTGCTTCGCCCAATATGGTAAACCTGAAATTGATGAGCCTTACTTTAACCACAGGCGACTTCAGGTACTCATCAGCGAGTTTCTGCAGTTTGTCCTGAACTTCATATACCGTATGGCCCGCTACTTTTACTTTACCGATAACCGGGTAACTGATTTCACCGTTCGGATCAACCAGCTCGCCAATAAGAAGGGCATTGCCCTGGGTAAGATTGAAATTGATATTACCCTGCAGGTTGCGGTTGAAGATGTCGAATTCCTCCGGGGTGAGGCTTTCAAACCGAACCGAAAGATTATCTTCAGGCTGTATACGGTACTCATAGGTCTTTAAATCGTATGTCCGTATTACCGTGTCCTTCGGTAAATTCTTTTCAT
>JAGUUF010000098.1 GCA_020063545.1 Cytophagales bacterium | reverse complement strand
TGTGGCATAAATCAGAATAAAAGCAAATCTTTGGGCATGAAGGAAATAACCGTACAGGAACTGAAACAGATGCTGGACAGCCAGGTTGATTTTCAACTGATTGACGTCCGCGAGCCGTATGAAAACGATATGGCCAACCTGGGTGGCGAACTGATACCCATGGCCGAAGTGCCGCATAACCTTGACCGCATTTCGAAAACCAAAAAAGTAGTGGTTCATTGCCGCAGTGGCGGGCGGAGCGGAAACATTATACAATGGCTTGAAAAGAATCACGGTTTCGATAACCTCTACAACCTGAAGGGAGGCATCCTGGCGTGGGCTAAAGAAATTGACCCGACACTTTCGGTCAGCTGAATTTTTTATCGGGTAAAAACAGGCTGCCCAAAACAGCCACACCAAAGCCTGCTGCGGTTGCCGGTATAAGACTGGGCAGGCCAATAGGATACATCTCAAAAAAAATCCAAACCCCCATACCCAGCACCATTGACAGCATGGCACCTTTGCTGCTGGTGCCTTTCCAGTAAAGCCCCAACACCATGGGCACAAACAACGACACAAGGCTCAGTATTGATGAGCCGCCCACCAGTTCGTAGATATTTGATTTTAAACATGCCATGATGGTTGCCCCAACACTGAAGGCCAGCACCGAAACACGGGTTATCAGAAGCAGCTGCTTATCGGTCGGGCTTGTCTTCATAAGCGGCTTAATAATGTTTTCGGAAAAGATAGCCGAAGGCGCCAGGATGGACGAACTGGTTGTGCTCAGGATAGCCGAGAGCAACGAACCAAAAAATAAAATCTGAACCGGCATGGCGGTGTGCGCCAATACCATGGTGGGCAGGGTTAGCTGCGTATCGGTATTAAGTTGCCCGGGGTAGAGATGCTTAATGCACAAACTGATAAACAACGGCAACATGGCTACGGTAAGGTATAACACTGCGGCATAGTAACACGACTTAACGGCAATGCCCGAAGAGCCGGAAGACATGGCGCGCTGAAAAACATCCTGCGATGGGATTGAGCCCAACCCCAAAACCGACCAGGCCGCTACATACGCCAGTATCGCAGTTGAATTGAATTCCGGTAAAAATCTAAAATTCTCCTCCGGCACCTGGCTAAGTACCGTCATGGCCCCGCCTGCCTTGCCGGCAAGTACTACGGCCAGAATAACAAGGCCGGCAACGATAATAATGCTTTGAATAAAATCTGTAATGGAGATGGCCCACATCCCTCCTGCAAACGTGTATAAAGTAACAATGCCCGAGCTGACAACAACACCCTGCCACACCGGTATACCGGTTACCACATTGAGGATTAACCCAAGCGCCACAAGCTGGCCTGCGGTATAGCCGAAGTAAGACGGAACCATGAAGATGCTGGCCACCAGTTCGGTGCGCCTGCCAAAGCGCACCTTGAAAAAATCGGCCAGGGTTAGCAGGTTCATGGAATAAAGCTTACGCGCGAAGAACAAACCGAAGAGTAACAAACATAAGGCAGCTCCAAACGGATCTTCAATTACAGCAAACAAACCGCCTTTAAGAAATTCGGATGAAGCGCCAAACACTGTTTCTGATCCAAACCAGGTTGCAAACAAAGCCGATGTACTAAGCACAATAGGTAGGCTTCGGCCTGCCAGCATAAAGTCACCGGTATTCCTTACCCTGCGCGCAGCCCATATGCCAACCAAAACAGTAAGTACCAGGTATAAAATAATCGAAAGAAGAAGCAACTCGGTTAGTAAGGGTTAAGGTTATCGTTTGCCTCCAAGCTGAAAGGTGCGGGTAATGTTAAAACCAAAGTGAATGTCGCCTGCTCCGAAATCTTCATACGTCTCAGTTATCGTGTACCGCTCAAACATACCCAATGTATTGGTAAACACAAGCTGGAAAACATGGCCGCCCGTTTCAATATCAATTCCGATTCCGACTGCATCGTAGCGCACATAATCCGGGGGCTGGTTTTCTTTTGCGTTCAGCCGGAAAATATACTCACCAGAAAGTGCAACGCTTTTCGTGATTTTATACCGGCCTGCAAAACCGAGGGCCAGGTCATCGTTATTCTCCACATCCTGGTCAACCGTGTTCCGGTGGATGAACATCGGGTTAAGCTGGAGCGACAGTTTCGGGCTGAACTTGCGGGCGATCATCAACTGGGCGCCATAGGCAAGGCGATCTTCGGTGGAGATTGGGTATGGGCTTTCGCTGTTACGCGGATAGGTTTTGTAATAAACCGAGCCAAGGGCAGTTACCGTAAGCGGGAACTTGTTGCTTTGCCTGAGCGCCTTATAGCGGAAATACCCATCGAAGGTTTTATCAACCGAGGTGCGCCCTATTCCCAGCCCGAACCGGTCGGAGATTCCGTACTCCAGCCCCAGCCGCGTAACCGATTCATCCAGGCCCCACAGGGCATACGCCCCTTCGTTGATTAACCCGAAGCGGTGCGAAAAGATAAATTCAAGCTCACCCTTTCGCTTGGTTTCAACGCTTTGCCCGTTAACGATACGCGTTCCTTTAAAGGTGGCAAACGCGTACTGCGTACCCTGTTCTTCTTTGTTCAATTCGTTCAGCAGATCATCCTGGGCAAAGGCCATCATATTGATAACCAATGCCGGAAAAACGTAAAACATTCTCATAGTTTGTTACTGGGGTTTATAGGTCAAATCAACCGTTACTTCAACCTGCTCGGCAATATTCTGCCACATCAGTTTAGGAATTTTTACGCTGTAATCTTCGAGTTTCACCATAAACTTCGACTGCATTTTAAGGCTGCCGGTTTGCACTTCGATGGTACCTGGAATTTCAACATCGCGTGTTACGCCATGGATGGTGAGCTTTCCTTTAGCCATAACCTGCTGAACGCCCTGTGCATTCAGGCTGAAGCCTTCAACCTTACCCGAAAAGGTTGACTTCGGGTATTTTTCAGACTCCAGGTACTTCTCATTGAAATGCTCCTGCATCAGTTTCTTTTCAAACTGAAACTGGTTAATGGGAATTGAAAATGCGATATCACCGGTAGCCGCGTTAAACACACTGGCCGCCTTCCGGTTATCGGCCTTGATGTCTTCAAGGGTTGCGGCTGAGAAAAAGGTAATGACACCTTCAACAGCAGTATACTTCTGTGCATACCCGGTAACGGAAATGAAAATACACAGCACACCAGGCAGTAACCGGTTGGTGAATGAATTGTAATGCGGGTTGGTCATGCTACTAATTTTCAGGAGCACCGTCATCCACCCAGCATGCAATAAGCGCTTTTTCATCTGCTGTAAGCGTTCCAACTTTAGGCATATTGCCGCTTTGTGTACGCGATTTAATTTCGCTCCGGTTGTTAAACGCTGTTGAATAGGTAAACCAATCACCATTATTGGGATGACAACTTCCCCCTGCGCATTTACTTTGAAACAACTCCTTTATCTGCCCGACACCGTTATACTTTACCCCGGTAGGCAACCTGCCGATAGTTACACTTACCTCAAATGTGCAGTTGTCGGCTACATCCTTAACGGTAACCGTGTGATTTCCGTCTTTCAATTCAGTAAAGGAGTTAGCCGCACCAAACGCACCGCCATCAATGGCATATTCGTATGTGCCGCCCCCTCCTGAAGCCGCTACCGTTACCGCGCCATTGTAAGGCGCAAGGCAATTGCTGTTTGATGTTTGCAAGGTTACCGAAGCGGTAAGGCCCGATGGTAAATCGAGGGTTACACTAAGTTCTTTCTCACATCCGTTGTTATCCTTAACAGTAATGATAAACGTGCCCCCGCCAAGGTTGTTAAAAACGGCAGCTGTTCCGTAAGGCCCGGCATCCAGCTTATATTGGTATGGAAGCTTACCTCCTGTGGAGGTTACGGATATTGAACCGTTAACCGCAGTACAGTTAGTGGGATTGGTTTTACTAACCAGTGTAATGGCCAAATCGGTTGTAGCGCAGTTTACAACCGTGGGCTCATCGTTGCTGGAGCAGTTGGACAGCAGGAAGGTAATGAAAAATAAACTGATACCTGCTAACCGGTAAATTAAGAGGGTTGAGCATTGCATAACAATGGCATTTTAACTCTAAAATAAGTCAAATGCCTCAGTCAATCAACACCCGAAAATGAAAAACCCCCAAAGTCCTGGACCCCGGGGGTTAATCATGTCTATAGTTGGCTTTAATCTTGAACCGAAGGTAATGCAGCAATTCTATTTTGCCATCACCACATCGGTAACTTACCGGTTAATCAGATAAACGGTTTTTTACACCGATAAAACGGTCAAAAAAATGAAAACCCCCGGCAGGTACTCGACAAGCGGAGGTTTTCAATGTCTACAGTTGGCTTTAATCGTTGGTAAAGGTACGAGAAGAATTGAAAAAAGCAACGGAATTTAACGGGAATTAGCCACCGAATCCCTCTTCACTGAATCACGCCCGGCCCATTTATCCTTAATCCGTTCCTTAAGCTGGGGTTTTGAGCCCGGAAATGTGGTACGGGTGGCAATGTCATAGCTGGCATACAACAGGGCGGCCGCAAAGACCACCACAGCAGCAATAAACACTTTTCGCGGGCGGGTCATAAAAAAAGGGGCCTGAGCCCCGTACTAAGTTATCCCTTAACCTTTTTCACCACGGCTTCAAACGCCTCCGGGTGGTTCATGGCCAGGTCGGCCAGTACTTTGCGGTTAAGGTCAATACCTGACTTTTTGAGTTTGCCCATAAACTCGGAATACGACATATCGTGCTGGCGCACCCCGGCATTGATACGGGCAATCCACAGGTTACGATACTCTCTTTTCTTTTGTTTCCGATCGCGGTAGGCATAAACGAGTCCTTTTTCAATTGCGTTCTTGGCTACCGTCCATACATTTTTTTTGCGCCCAAAATAGCCTTTGGCTTTTTTGAGAATCCGCTTGCGTTTGGCACGCGATGCTACGTTGTTTACTGATCTTGGCATTTTACGTTACGTTTTTGGTTGAAGGCGACCACACTTACGTGGTGCTTACGGCACAGCAACCGGGTTTAACATGTTAACCTTCCCTATTGCATGGGATATTTTAAAATGCGTAGGGCAACATGGGCTTGATGTTCACCACATCGGTGGCTTTAACCACTGCCTTTTTTGTAAGCCTGCGCTTTTGTTTTGTTTCCTTTTTGGTAAGAATATGGTTTTTGTAGGCACGCTTGTGCTTGATTTTACCGGTACCGGTAACTTTAAACCTTTTCTTCGCTCCTGATTTTGTCTTTACCTTAGGCATTTTCGTTAATCGTTATTTACCGCCCTTTCCTTTGGGCTGAATGAACATTGACATCCGCTTTCCCTCCAGTTTTGGCAATTGTTCCACCTTTCCTGCTTCTTCCAGGGCCTGCGCAAACTTGAGCAACAGGATTTCGCCCCGCTCTTTGTACACAATGGTACGGCCGGGAAAAAATATCGTGGCCTTTACTTTGGCACCTTCCTGGAGGAAGTTCATAGCATGCTTCAACTTAAAGTTGAAATCATGCTCTTCTGTATTTGGACCAAACCGAATCTCCTTAACCACAACCTTAACGGCTTTCGATTTGATCTCCTTCTGCTTCTTTTTCTGTTCGTATTTAAACTTGGAGTAATCAACAACCTTACAAACCGGTGGATCAGCGTTCGGTGAAATTTCCACTAAATCGAGACCTTGCTCCTGCGCTATCCGTAAAGCCTCCCGAACCGGGTAAACATCCACTTTAACGTTTTCGCCAACCAACCGCACCCTGGGTGCGGTTATTCTTTCGTTAATCCGGTAGGGCTCCTCCGGTCTCTGGGGCCCCCTCCGAAAGAAGGGTCTGTTCGTCTGGTTTATGATACGTTGTTCCTGTTTAAATCCAACAAAACCCTGACAAAGCCTGAAGCAGTTACACCCGGTTTATCAGGAAAGGCTGCAAATATCGGCATATTCCGCAACAATCAAAATCAGGCCGATAAATTTAGGGCTCAGATTGGCGAGGCTGCTTCCAACCTGAAACTACTTACAAAATCGGTCAGCGAAAGACTGCCCTTATCGCCCTGTCCGTGCCTGCGAACAGACACGGCCTTTTCTGCTGCTTCGCGTTCACCCACAATTAACATGTAGGGTATTTTCTTTACTTCTGCATCGCGGATTTTTCGTCCAATCTTTTCATCCCGATCATCAACAAAGCCCCTGATATCCAAATCTTTAAGGGTATTCAGCACAACCGTTGCGTAATCGTTAAACCGCTCCGAAATGGGCAGCACGGCCACCTGCTCCGGTGAGAGCCATAACGGAAAGTTACCGGCACAATGCTCAATCAGCACCGCCACAAAGCGCTCCAGCGAGCCGAAGGGCGCACGGTGAATCATCACCGGCCGGTGCCGCTGGTTATCGGCCCCCACATACTCCAGTTCAAACCGCTGCGGCAACTGGTAGTCAACCTGTATGGTGCCTAATTGCCAACTCCGGCCCAGGGCATCCTTAACCATGAAGTCAAGTTTAGGACCATAGAATGCCGCCTCCCCTCTTACCGCCACTGTTTTAAGCCCGCGCTCATCGGCAGCTTCCTGTATCTCCCGCTCAGCCCTGTCCCACAACTCATCGGCACCGATGTACTTTTCTTTATTAGCCGGATCGCGCAGTGATACCTGTGCCGTATAGTTTTCAAATCCTAAAGAATTGAATACATGCAGAACCAAATCGATCACCTTGATAAATTCTTCCTTTACCTGGTCGGGGCGACAAAAAATATGGGCATCGTCCTGGGTAAAACCGCGTACACGGGTAAGCCCGTGCAATTCACCACTCTGCTCATAACGGTAAACCGTCCCAAACTCAGCCAGGCGGATGGGCAAATCCCGGTAAGAGCGTGGTTTGGATTTGTAAATCTCGCAATGGTGCGGACAGTTCATTGGCTTAAGCAGGAACTCTTCGTTTTCATCGGGAGTGTGAATCGGCTGAAAAGAATCCTTGCCATACTTTTCGTAATGTCCCGAAGTAACATAGAGCGCTTTACTCCCGATATGCGGGGTAACCACCGGGTCGTAGCCGGCCTTTACCTGGGCGCGCCTCATAAACTGTTCGAGCCGTTCGCGAAGGATGGTGCCTTTCGGCAACCACAATGGCAGGCCGAGGCCTACCTTTTCGGAAAAAGTAAACAACTCAAGTTCCTTGCCTAGTTTCCGGTGATCGCGCTTTTTCGCTTCTTCGAGCAGGGTAAGGTAATCATCCAGTTCTTTCTGTTTCGGAAAGGTTATTCCATAGATGCGGGTAAGCATCTTGTTTTTTTCGTTTCCGCGCCAATAGGCTCCGGCCACGTTTAGCAATTTTATGGCTTTAATGAAACCCGTATGCGGAATGTGCGGACCTTTACAGAGATCAACAAAGTTGCCTTGCTGATAAAACGTGATGGTGCCATCCTGCAGATCGGATATCAGTTCAATTTTGTACGGGTCGTTTTTCTTTTTAAAGTAATCCAGCGCTTCTGCCTTACTCACCTCGCGCCTGGCATACCTGTTTTCGGTTTTGGCGAGTTCTTTCATTTTGGCCTCAACTGCGGCCAGGTCATCATCGCCAAACGGGCGATCGCCCAGGTCAACATCGTAGTAAAAGCCGTTTTCAATAGGCGGACCTATTCCGAATTTTACACCGGGATATAATGCTTCAAGTGCTTCGGCCATGAGGTGTGCCGAAGAATGCCAGAATGCATATTTGCCCCCGGCATCATTCCAGGTAAGAATTTTAACCGAAGCATCGGTGGTAATTGGCCGCTCTAAATCCCGGATTTCCCCGTTAACCTCAATAGCCAGGGCATTACGGGCGAGGCCTTCGCTTATACTCTTGGCAATTTCAATTCCCTTCACACCGGTGGAAAACTCACGAACGCTTCCATCCGGCAAACTAATCCTTACATTCATTATGTATGGTTAAAAACCTGGCAAATATAGTGCAGATTATGGGATAACCTGCCCTGTCAGAGCTGAAACTGGGCCGTGAACAGTACTCCGAATTTCCTGGCCCGTTCGTTTTCGAGGTAGCTTAAGCGATGAACAAAGTCAACGCGGAAAAACCGGAAGATGTTTTCAACCCCATAACCCAGTTCAATGTATGGCCGCTTCCAGGTAATGTTGTGGTTGCCGGCCGGAAAAGGCAGCGGATCGCTTACAGCCATATTTTGATCGCTGAGGTTTCCATAGATTATGTTGGCTAGTCCCGTTAACCGCCAATGTAGCCTGCGCATCAGGGGTATGCGGTTGAGAATAAACCCTTCAAAATGCTGGCGGTACTGCAGGGAAACAAACTGATCGCTCACAAACTCACCAAAGTTCATCAAGCTGTAAACAATGTCGGTGTAAAACGGTGTTTCATTACCGATATGCATAGCCAACAACGGGTATGGTAAAACATCATCGGTATATTCGCCCGTAAGGGTTAAGCGGCCGGTGCCGAGCGGTCCCATTGGCAGGCGTTTTACTAAGGTGAGCCTGAATTTATCGTACTCAAAATCGCTTCCGGCAATTCCCTTTAAACCGCGGCTGTACCGGAAGGTAATGATGGGCCACTTTTGCGGGCCAAGGCTTACGCGCTCGTTATCGTACTGTAAAAAAAGTTCATCGCGCGAAAGGCGCGATTCAAACACCACTTCGGCACGCTGAAAGGTATTGGCCAGTGAACTCACATCGCCCGGAGTGGTGTAATAACCAAAATCGAAAACCGGGCTGAATGTATTGTACCGGAAGGCCAGGCGCTGCGAAAAACCTTTTACCACCTCGCGCTGGAAGTTGAAGCGGTATTCGTCAAAGTAAAAACCCCTACGAAAAATACCGAAGCGGGATGCCGCAAGGAAGAGGTAGTCATCGGCCAGGTTTTCATCGTCTATGCCTACCCTACCCAGGTCGCTGCGCACCCGGATGCCGATGGTTGTCCATCGTTTCCTATCAAGAATATTCCGGACAAAGGCCGAGTATTTCACGCGCTCATCGCGGAACCCATACCCGAGTTGCGCGCCAAACTCCCATTTTCGGCTAAAGTGGTAGTTGGTTTTAAAACCCGATTGGAAGCGAACACCCTCAATGTTATTTAAGGCCATAAGGCTCAGATACGGACCGATATCAACTTTTCCGACTTTCTTATACCCGTTGATGATGATCTTAACAATATCAACATAGGTACGCACCACCGGTATATTGGTTAGCGTATCAATCATTTGGTACACGTTCTTTTCTGTTTCTGTCAGCGGTTCATGGCGTAGATTATTCCAATGCTCATCGTTATACTGGTTGAGTATATACCCTTCATCCAGCAGGATTTGTTTTTCATAAAACTTCGGGGGCTTTGGTTGATTAATCACCAAGTTGCGGTTTGATGTATAGAACTTCGCCAGCATACCGGCCCAGTCATCGCGCACCTGCCCCACATTAATCAACACCCTGTTTTTAACCGGCAGCCACGGACCGGCTTCGGTCGGAAGCAGTTCCTGTTGTATTTTGATCTTCTCGATAAAGTTCAGGTTAGCCTGCCTCCCGATGGTTGCTTCAATTTGCCGGATGGCAAAATGCTCCTTCGTTATCCACATGGAACCGGTAAACGCCAGGGCTTGAGGGCTTTTCGGAAAAAAATCGATGCGGTAACAGTAATGGTCGCCAATATAAAGGCTGTCCATTAAATCGTATTCATAATATAACCGCCACCCATCTGCTATCGGTGAAACAAAATCCTTCTCCAGTATGGTAAGCCAGTTTCGGTAAAAATTATATTCCTGGAATGTAGGGCCGATAAGCTGGCTGGTAAGCGATCCGTCTTCAAAACCGAGGCCGCTGATTTTTGTGTCCTTGATGTTCTCAAGCTTCAATTCAGGATTATTCCGGTAATAGAACCGTGAAACACTTTCGGAGATGAATACCGGCAACACCGGCTTACCATCCTCACCGGCAATTATGGCCACGCTGTCGAGCACCTGGGTTATCTGGGAAATGATTTTCTTTTTACGGAATTTCTCCGTCATGTTATCAATGTCAATTTCAATTTTAGAATACGTGTCGTATTCATAGGCTGAGAGGTTACGCTTGTCGTTCCGCTCCTTGTTTTTTATCACATTCCGCAGTATCGGGAATGCCGGGTTTTCGCCAGCCAGAATTACCACATCGCGCAGGCGGGTAACTTCTTCTTCTAACTGGAAATTGATGGTTTGTGTAATGCCGCGCTGAACCGGCTTGGTGCGCGACTTATACCCGATATAGGAAGCCAGCAGCGTATCGGTTGGAGATGACGTTGTGAGCGTGTAGTTACCATCAAAATCGGTAGTGGTACCGATGCTGGTTCCCTTAAAAACAATGTTTACGAAGGGTATCGGATCGCCAGAGGTAACATCGGTAACCTTTCCTTTTACCGTGGTAACCTGGGCCGGCAACATGAGGGGCAAACTGCAGAGAACCAGAACTGAAACCTTCACAAACGTCATCCTGTCGGCAAATTCAATTCAGCTATAAAACGTAAAAATAATGATTAAACTGTGAGGGACACGACCAGGTTTCAAAATCAATCGGCTTGTTGCATGGATTCCTTATCGCCCAGGAAACGGGGTGTGGTTTTAAATACATATAAATCAAGCACGGCCTTTGCACGGGCAAAGTATTCACGTACTCGCACTTTAACGGCCGATTCAGGGTCGGGCTCACCGGCAACCATGGCCACGGCAGCAATACCGTAAAAATCGCTGATGAACAACGCCCGGTAACTATGGAAAGGCTGTGTAATGATGGTTAGCTGGTTCTGACCGAATATTTCTTTGCTTCGCACCACCGAATCGAGCGTGCGAAGGCCCGCATAATCCAGGGTGATGGCCGATGCCGGCACACCACGGGCAATAAGCGCTTTGCGCATTTCGTTCGGCTCGTTGTAAAAACGCGTACGGTTATCGCCACTCAGCAGAAACTGGTCTATCTTGCCTTCGTTAAACAGGCCTGCTGCGGTATCCATGCGCTTTTCGAAAAATGGATTAGGCTTACCCCCCACCAGCTTGTGGCTGGTGCCCAGCACAAGGGCAACCCGGTGATCAGGTAATTTTGATGAATCAGTAATTACCCTGCTTTCGGTACTCTTTACAATCCAGATGTTAGAGCCCAGAAGAAACAGGAAACCGGTTACCAGTAAAAAATACAGCAAACGCCTGGCCCACTTCATACCATTCGATTAAAACCAACTGTACAAAGTTACGCAATTGACTGCATAAAGCGTTTTTCAATCAGGTCAGCGCGCTTTACTATTTTACGGTACCAGGTTAGTTTCAGTTCATCGCGTTCATCGGGTGGCAGGCCATACTTCCAATGGCCAGCCCGTAACCTCGTCATTAATACATTCAGGCAAATGGCCACGCTTACCGAGATGTTCATACTCTCGGTAAACCCGAACATGGGTATGCGCACGGCCACATCACTATGCTTGCGGGCATACTCCGAAACGCCTGCATCTTCATTACCAAATACAAGGGCTAATTTCGATCCGGCAGGATCCAGTTCGTGTATCGGAACACTTCCAAGCGGGTCAGTTATACCAATTGTGTATCCTTTTTCTTTTAGTTCGTCAAAACAGCGTTTGGTTGCGTTTGCCTTGCCCGCTTTGTACCGCATTACATTCACC
>JAGUUF010000204.1 GCA_020063545.1 Cytophagales bacterium | reverse complement strand
ATACGAGCGCCTGCCGGATGGAACGGAACTGGGAATTGCCCAGTCTAATCCCGAAACCGGGGAATACGAAATTAAATTGCCAGCCGGCCATTTATATGGCATTCGGGCCGAAGCGAAAGACCATGTGTCGGAAAGCCAGAACCTGAATTTACGCAACATTACTTCGGATATGGTAATTCAGAACAAAGACTTTAATCTTCAGCCCATACGGGTTGCCCGCATTGATGAAAATGCAACTATTACCCTAAACAATATTTTCTTCGACTTCGATAAAGCCATATTAAAACCGGAATCCTTCCCCGAACTCGACAGGCTGGTTGCGCTAATGAAAGAGCGGCCGGCCATGCAGGTTGAGATTGACGGGCACACTTGTGACATCGGTGAGGAACAATACAACATGGGGCTTTCTGAACGCAGGGCAAAAGCCGTTCAGAAATACATCATCGGTAAAGGAATTGAAGCCGCGCGGGTGGCGGTTCAGTTTTTTGGCGAAACGAAGCCGGCTGTTGAAAATACCAACCGCGAAACGCGCAGAAAGAACCGAAGGGTGGAGTTCAAAATTGTAAAACTATAATTGCATAAGCCATGAAAGTAAAATGGATAGTTGTTCTGCTTTCCTGCCTGAGTGCAACGCCCACTTTTGCCCAGGATGAAAATACCGTGGTTGCTTCCGGCAGGGTACTGAATGCCGACACCAAAGAACCGCTGGTGGCGCGCATCACCTACCAGAGCTTACCCTACGGCAACCGGATGGGTGTGATTAACAACAGTTCGTTCAGCTTCCCGCTTTTTGATGGCGAGCGGTACTCCATTACGGTTGAAGCCACCGGCTATGCTTCAGCCAAATACATGATTGACCCGGCCGAGGCGTCCGAAGGAAAGATCGTTAAGGATATTGAGTTGCACCACACTACGGGCAATGTCAGCAAGAAACATTCGGCCGGAACGGTGATGCGGCTGGATAACCTGATTTTTGAAGTAGCCAAATCCAAAATTGATCCGTCATCCTACCAGGAACTTGACCTGCTGGTGGCGATGATGAATGAACACAAGAGCATGGTGATACAACTGGAAGGCCATACCGACTTTGTTGGTGACCCTGCCAAGAACCTCAAACTCTCGCAGCAGCGCGTTGACGAGGTAAAAGAATACCTGGTTAAAAAAGGAATTAAAAAAGAGCGTGTGAAAACCAAGGCTTTCGGAGGCACCATGCCGCTTTCGCATGAAAATACACCCGAAGCCCGAAGGCTAAACCGCAGGGTGGAAGTGCGTATTCTTCAAAATTAAATCACGGCTGAAGACCGGCTACAACAGGCAACGCTTTGTACCGGATGGTCTGCAATGTTTTTTTGAATGCTGATTTTTCACCTGAACTCAACTGGCTTTCGTGAACCGTAATCAGCAGCAGCCTGGCCATCTCTTCAATGCGTGGCGATGCATACCGGGCAATGGCTTCTCCTAAATAAGCAACTGCCTGTTGCAGGTTGTGTTTATTGTACGCATCAATGGCAAGATTATAATAAAGCAGGCCGGTTAATTCTTCGGTGGTAACCGGGTTATACAAATCGAATGAAAACTGGTAATAACTCAGGTCGCTCGCGGCATTCACCGCAATCGCGGGCGTTGATTTATACATTTCAATGCGGTTGGATATTTCCGTAAACCCGGTTACAACCCCCTGTTGCCTGTCGGTTGCTTCAAGTAAAAGTTCTCCTTCCCGGGTGGTGACCAGTATAAAAATATGGTAGTTGGTTTCAATAACCTGGTGCCGGATGTTGAACTCGGAAAGAAGTAACGAATACAGAATGGTGCCGGTGAGGCAATTGTATGTTCCGGTTTCGAATAACGCGGCAAATGTGGCCTGTGGGCTGAAGTGCTTCAGAAATTTTTTATGCGTTGAGGTAAACGCGTAACGCACAAATTCCTGCTCAGACCGGATTTTTGCCCGCTTGCCCTGCAGGTGGTCAAGGTGGCGCAAAAACGGTTCACCCCCCGTTACCTTACCGTTAGTGGCCAAAAATGCGGCTAAATGCTGCTCCGTTGAGGGATGCACAGGCTGCGCCCATCCCTCAAAGGTCAAAATCAGCACAAAAATCAACACCGCCAGCCTCATTGTTATCGTAATGTTAAATTATTGTTAACAAAATTAACAATAGGTTAATGAATTGCAAGTACCGGTAACATTTATTTAACATTTGGGAGGTTCGGATAATTCACCAACTTTCAGGCATGAACACGGCCCCGGCAGAAACATCAGCTATCAGTTTCATAAGCGATGTGTTCGGCAGGCAGAAAAAGCAGGCAGAAGTTTTACGTTCAGAACCCGTGGCAGCCCGCAAAAAGCGGCTGAAGGCACTGGCTGCCTGGATCAAGACAAACCGCAGCCTTATTCAACAGGCCATCTACTCCGACTTCAGAAAACCCGAGGTAGAAACAGACGCAACGGAAATTTTTGCCGTGCTCACCGAAATCGGGCATGCACTTGCCAACCTTGACGGATGGACGAAGCCCCGTAAAGTAGATGCGCCCATTACCATGGTGGGTACGCGATCAACCATAACGTACGAACCAAAAGGCGTTTGCCTGATTATCGCTCCGTGGAATTACCCGTTTAACCTCTCCGTTGGCCCGCTGGTTTCGGCCCTCGCTGCCGGCAATTGCGCCATCATCAAACCCTCCGAACTTACTCCGCACACCTCGGCAATAGTAGCCAGGCTGTGTGCCGAAGTGTTCGATGACTCGGTGGTTGCCGTTGCCGAAGGAGGTGTGGAGGTGTCTCAGCATTTGCTGTCGTTTCCGTTCGACCATATTTTTTTTACGGGAAGCCCGGCCATCGGCAAAGTAGTGATGCAGGCCGCAGCCCGTAACCTTGCTTCGGTAACGCTCGAACTGGGTGGCAAATCGCCAGTAATTATTACCCCTTCCGTTCGGTTACGCGATGCTGTAAAGAGAATTGCCGTAGCCAAGTTTATCAACAACGGCCAAACCTGCATTGCCCCGGATTACCTGTTGGTACACGAATCGGTGATAGACGATGTAGTGAAGGCATTGAAAGCCGAAACGGTAAAACTTTTTGCCGTGGATGGCTCGTTTGAGCGTTCGTCACATTATGCCCGCATTGTAAATGAGAAGCATTTCAACAGGCTTTCCGCACTTGTTGACGATGCCATTGCCAGGGGAGCCAACCTTGCCCTTAGCGGTGCGGTTGATGCCGCAACCCGATTCATGCATCCCGTTATTATGACAAACGTACCGCGGGATGCCCGCATCATGGACGAGGAAATTTTTGGCCCGGTGTTGCCGGTTATTTCTTATTCCTCCTTAGCCGGGGCAATTGAGTACATAAACCAAAAGCCAAAACCGCTGGCTTTTTACATTTTTGGTTCGAACAAAAAGGAACAGCAGGAAATACTCCATAAAACTTCGGCAGGAGCGGTGTGCATCAACGATTGCGCCATCCATTTCCTGCATCCTAACCTGCCCTTTGGCGGTGTAAATAACAGCGGCATCGGCAAATCGCACGGGTATTATGGTTTTTTGGCTTTTTCAAACGAAAAGCCTGTGCTGCGCCAACGAAGGGGCTTTACCTCCGTTCAGTTTTTCTACCCTCCCTATACCCATGGGGTAAAAAAAATAATGAACTGGCTCATTCGTTTAGTGTAAAATCCGGCACCGATTTGGCTCAAACTTAACCGGAAATTGCCAGGCCGGTTTTGTACCTTTACCGTCCCGCTAAACATTATGGATTATGCTGAAGAAAATTGCCATCGGATTGTTGATTTTTCTGGTTGTGCTGGTAGCCGCTGCATTTGTTTTGCCCATAATCTTTAAAGATGACATCAAGGCCGCCATTGACCGCGAGATTGCCAAATCGGTGAATGCCGATGTGGTTTTTGATGCCGATAAGTTCAGCCTAACGCTGTTCCGGAATTTCCCCAGGATTACCGTGGAGATGCGCGACTTTGGCGTTATCAACCGAGAGCCCTTTGCCGGTGAAGTATTGTTTGCCACTGAAAAACTTGAGGTGGAAGTAAACCTGAAAGATGTTTTGTTTGGCGATAAGCTGAAGATTAACGGCATTACCCTTATCCGGCCCATCATAAACGTGCGCGTACTGGAAGACGGCCGCGCGAATTACGACATCGCCATCCCGTCAGCCGACACCACTACTTCTGCCGAAGAACCAGGCGAATTCTCGTTTGGCATTGACCATTGGCAGGT
>JAGUUF010000013.1 GCA_020063545.1 Cytophagales bacterium | reverse complement strand
CTTCTTTACCTCATGAGCGATGATGTTGGCCAACGTTGTTTTACCTGTACCGGGCGGTCCCCACAAAATCATCGATGGGATGTTGCCGGATTGTATTGCCTTGCGGATAATTCCATCAGCACCGGTTAAATGTTGCTGACCTACCAGTTCTTCCAGGCGCGAAGGACGCATGCGTTCGGCTAACGGAGGCTTTGACTGAAAAATCATCGGAACAAGTTTAGGCTAACATAGCTCTGACCGGTAATGATTTGCGCAATTCAACTGAACTCCAAATCGGATTTGGAAAATTACAAAATCAAACCTGTGTTTATCGGTATACCCTCCTTATTTGGTTTTTAAGGCCGCCAGTTCTACTTTTGTGCACCAAATCGCGGGGTGGAGTCCCGCCACAGGCGGGAGAAGCTCGTTGGGATCACAATCCCTGGGTTTCCAACCCAAAAAGATACATCGCGGGGTGGAGCAGTTGGTAGCTCGTTGGGCTCATAACCCAAAGGTCGTAAGTTCGAGTCTTACCCCCGCTACAAGCAAGGGCGACCTTAACAGGGTCGCTCTTATTATTTTAATCAAAAGCGACCGATTCATGTCTGCGCCATTCAAGTCAGGTTTTGTGAGCATTGTGGGCAAACCCAACGTGGGAAAATCCACCCTTATGAACCGGCTGGTTGGTGAACAACTTTCTATTGCTACGCCTAAAGCCCAGACAACCCGGCACCGGGTAATGGGAATTTTAAATGGCGAAAACTTCCAGGTAGTGTATTCCGACACGCCAGGAATACTGGAACCGAAGTACGCCCTGCACGAAGCCATGATGAATTATGTGAAGGTATCGCTGGAAGATGCAGACCTGATACTCCTGGTGGTTGAACTTGGCGAAAAGTTCGATCCGTTGGTTTTCCAGCGGTTCAGAAATCCTTCAACACCCGTTATCCTGGTTATTAACAAAATTGACCAGGCAAAAGGGTCGCAGGTGGAGGATAAAATAAGCCACTGGAAAGAAAACCTGCCCGCGTTAAAAGCCATCGTACCGGTTTCAGCAACAACCGGTCAGAACATCTCAAGGCTTTTCGATATCATCATCGAGGCTATTCCCGAACACCCGGCCTACTTTCCGCAGGATGAGCTTTCCGATAAATCGGAGCGGTTTTTTGCCGGTGAAATCATCCGCGAAAAAATATTCATGAATTTTGAACAGGAGATTCCGTACAGCACAGAGGTTGTCATCACCGAATTCAAAGAAGAAAACGACATTATCCGGATGCGGGCTGAGATCTACGTGGAGCGCGATTCGCAAAAAGGTATCATCATCGGTAAGGGCGGCAGCATGCTGAAGAAACTCGGTACAGAAGCGCGCGAAGAGATGGAGCGATTCTTTGCTAAAAAAATTTTTCTGGAAACGTACGTTAAAGTGGCTGAAAACTGGAGGAAACAAACAGATAGACTGAGGAGATTTGGATATTTAGATAATTAGTCAATTTATCAATGAAACAAGTGCCAATTCATTTTCATTGGCTAATTAAACCATTGGTAATTGGTGCATTAACTTTATGGCAAACATCGTAGCAATAGTAGGCAGGCCCAACGTGGGCAAATCAACGCTGTTCAACCGGCTGATTGAAAAGCGCCAGGCCATTATGGACGATATACCCGGGGTTACCCGCGACCGCCACTACGGGTATGCCGAATGGACCGGCAAGTTTTTTACCGTGATTGACACCGGGGGGTATGTAACCGGATCGGAAGACAAGTTTGAAACGGAAATACGCAAGCAGGTAGCCATGGCGATTGATGAGGCTTCGGCCGTAATCTTTGTTGTTGACTGCAAAGACGGCCTCACCGGCTACGATAAAGACTTCGCCAACGTTATCCGAAAATCAAAAAAGCCGGTATTCATAGCCGCCAACAAGGCCGATACGCCCGAAAAGACAGCACATGCTTCGGAGTTTTATGAATTAGGCCTGGGCGAGGTTTACCCGATATCGGCTGAAAACGGGAGCGGAACCGGTGAATTACTGGATGAACTGGTGAAAATCTTTCCTTCCGAAGGAGTGGAAAATCCGAACGCAGGCATTCCAAAGATTGCCATCCTGGGCAGGCCGAACGTGGGCAAGTCATCGTTGCTGAATGCCCTGCTTGGCACTGAACGCAGCATTGTGACCGATGAAGCCGGCACCACCCGCGATGCCATCCACTCGCATTACAAGATGTACGGCAAAAACTTCATCCTTATTGACACGGCCGGCATCCGCAAGAAATCAAAGGTTAAAGATGATGTGGAATTTTACTCTGTTCTCCGGTCGCTCCGTGCCCTTGAAGAGAGTGATGTGTGCATAGTGGTACTTGATGCTGAACGCAAAATGGAGTCGCAGGACGTAAACATCATCAGCCTGGCCCACCGGCAGGGTAAGGGCATGGTAATTATGGTAAACAAGTGGGATTTGATTGAAAAAGACTCTAAAACAGCCGATGCTTATAAAAAAGACATCCTTGAAAAACTGGCCCCGATAGACTACATCCCGGTGATTTTTGCCTCAGCGCTGAATAAACAGCGCATCTTCCAGGTCATAGAAAAGGCCGTAAAGGTATTTGAGAACAAAACCATTAAAATCCCTACATCCCGCCTGAATGAGGCCCTCCTGCCGGAAATTGAGCGTTACCCCCCACCGGCCATTAAAGGCAAGTTTATCCAGATTAAGTACATCACCCAGGTCAATGCCCGGTTTCCATCGTTTGCACTCTTTTGCAACCTGCCGCAGTACATCCAGCCGGCTTACGAACGTTATCTGGAAAACAAGTTGCGGGAACACTTCGACTTTGAAGGGGTACCGGTTCGTCTGATTTTCAAAAAAAAATAAAAATTCTTGCCCCCTCCCCTTGACATGTGTATTTCATAGTATATTTGCGCCATATTTAAAACACCTGTAAACTATGAAAAAGTTATTTGCCCTGTTAATGGTTTGTGGCTTTGCTTTCGCGTTTTCGGCATGTGGCGGTAAGAAGGCTGAAGAAGCTGCTACTGAACCTGCTACGGAAGAAACAGCACCGGCTCAAGAAGCAGCCCCTGCTGATTCGACTGCCGCTGACAGCACTGCAGCACAGTAATCAATCGTAACCCGATTGTTTCCGGAGAGGCTTTAGAAAAACTAAAGCCTTTTTTGTTTTTTAGGGCATGACTGAAGCTGCTTTTAGCCAAACCCTTGCCAGCCACCTGCCCGAAAAGGCCGTTGGATATTGCCTTACTCTCTGGCGACTAAAGCCCTTTGCTTTCCGGCTAAGCAAATCCAGGCATTCCAAGGCTGGCGACTTTTCACCAGGGCAAAAGCATTGCCGCATCACCATCAACCACGACCTTAACCCCTACCAGTTTCTCATCACCTACATCCACGAAGTAGCCCACCTCCATGTCCACCAGCGATTCAACCGGTCGGTAGAGCCGCATGGCCCGCTGTGGAAACATGAGTTCAGGCGGCTTATGGCCCCGCTGCTTACTTTAGAAATTTTTCCGCCCGACTTGCTGAAGTGCCTTATCGTACACATGCAAAACCCAAAAGCCTCTACCTTTTCTGATCCGAAGCTAATGAGCGAACTCCGGTTGTTCGATACGGTTACCTTTAACGGTATTTTGTTGGATAAGCTTACTGAAGGCAGCCATTTTAAACTTCGTGGCAGGTATTTTAAAAAGGGGAAATTACGCAGAACGCGATTCCATTGCCATGAACTTAAAACCAACCGTAATTACCTGGTGCCGCGGGCAGCCCTTGTTGAACTGATTCAGCCCGCACTGATCTAAAACCGGTATCGGACAAACGCTTCCATGGCTTCGTAATCGGCAAGGCCCAGTTTGTTATAGGCTGCAGCCGTTGCATGGTTGCGGTCTTCGGCACGCACCCAAAACTCGCGCTGGTCGGCACCGGGAAACAGGGCACTGTCTTTTTGTGATTGATGCTTAAAGATGGCCTTACGCTTGCGCAGCAATTCATCCGGGCTAAGCGGCACAGCCATTTCAATCTGGTCAATGTCCCACTCCTGCCACGCACCGCGGTACAGCCACACATAACACTGCTTCATCCATGGTTTTTTCTTCAGCCTGTCGATGGCTTTAAAAATTGCCGCAAGGCAAACACGGTGGGTGCCGTGCGGATCGGAAAGATCGCCAGCGGCATAAATCTGATGGGGTTTTATTTTTTCCAGCAGGTTAACAATAATGCGTATGTCTTCCTCGCCCAGCGGCTTTTTCTTCACCTTGCCGGTTTCGTAAAACGGCATGTCCAGAAAATGAATGTTGCTTTCGGGTATCCCCACATAGCGGCAGGCCGCCTTGGCCTCTCCCCTGCGGATGAGTCCTTTGATCTGCATCACATCGGAACTGTCAACCTGGGCAGGCTGTTTCTTCTTCAGGGTTGCTGTTATTTGTTTCAGCAGTTTTTCGCTGGCTGATTTGTTGAGTTTAAACGATTCGCTAAAGTCGTTTACAAAATCGGCAAAGCGGATAACGTCATCATCGAATACGGCAATGTTACCCGATGTCTGGTAGGCCACATGCACGTCATGCCCCTGGTCAACCAGCCGGATGAACGTGCCACCCATCGAAATAACATCATCATCAGGGTGGGGCGAAAAAATGACCACGCGTTTCGGAAAGGGCTTTGCGCGTTCAGGGCGATGTGTGTCATCGGCTTTGGGTTTACCTCCCGGCCAGCCGGTAATGGTGTGCTGCAACTCGTTGAACACTTTAATGTTTACCTGGTAGGCCGAACCGTACTCAGTAATGATGTCGCCCATGCCGTGTTCGGTGTAATCATTGTTGGTGAGTTTGAGCACCGGCTTATTTACTTTCTGGCTTAACCATACCACCGCCTTGCGCACCAGCTTGTCGTTCCATTTCTCCACTTCATCCAGCAGCCAGGGCGTTTTGATTTTTGTAAGTTCGGAGGATGACGCTTCATCCAGAACCACCAGGGCATTCGGGTGATTTTGCAAAAACGATGACGGGTTCTGATCGGTAACGGGGCCCTCCACCGCCTTTTGAATAATGGAGGCTTTTCCTTCGCCCCAGGCCATCAGGATAATGCGCTTGGCTTTAAGTATGGTGCCCACGCCCATGGTAATAGCTTTACGCGGCACGTTCTCTTCGCCAAAAAAATCGCTGGCTGCATCCATGCGCGTAACATGGTCGAGGGTGATCAGCCGGGTAAACGATTTTTCCGTTGAGCCCGGCTCGTTAAACCCGATATGACCGGTGCGCCCAATCCCGAGAAGTTGCACATCAATGCCCCCGAGGTCCTGGATCTTTTTTTCATAACTCTTACAGAATGCGGCCACCTTATCCTTTGCCACGGTGCCATCGGGGATGTGGATGTTTTTTTGGGGGATGTCGATATGATCGAACAGGTACTCGCGCATAAACCGAACATAGCTTTGCAGCGAGTCAGGGTTCATGGGGTAATACTCATCCAGGTTAAACGTGTACACGTTTTTAAAACTGAGGCCTTTCTTTTTGTGCAGCATCACCAGCTCATCGTAAACCCGTGTGGGCGTTGAGCCCGTGGCCAGGCCCAGCACGCACGGTTTCTTTTCGCGCTGGCGGGTTTTGATAAGCGCAGCAATTTCGTTAGCAACGAAAACGGAGGCTTCTTCGGATGAGAAAAATTTTTTAACAGGAATTTTTTCCGGGTTGTGGGAAATCATAGACTAACGCATTGATGACTTCAGGACTTTACGAACAGAACCAAACTTATTCAATAATGCTGAGGCCTTTTGTTGATTAACCCCCAACTCCTCCATAATCATCCGCGTGCCGCGGCTGATCAGTTTGTTGTTGGTAAGCTGCATGTCGACCATTTTGTTGCCCTTTACCCGGCCCAGCTTTACCATGGTGGTGGTGGAAATCATGTTGAGCACCAGCTTTTGTGCCGTGCCGGCTTTCATGCGGGTGCTGCCGGTAACAAATTCCGGCCCCACCACTACTTCAATGGGGTAATCGGCAAACCGCGCTACTTCGCTTTTCGGGTTGCAGGTGATGCAGGCCGTGGTGACGCCCTTTTTACGCGCCTCCTGTAATCCGCCAACTACGTAGGGCGTTCGGCCCGAAGCAGCAATACCAATCAGGACATCCTTTTTGCTGATCTTAAACCTCCTTAAATCCTTCCATGCCTGCTTCGGATCATCTTCGGCATGCTCTACTGCTTTGCGGATTGCCTTATCGCCACCCGCAATCAGCCCGATTACCCGGCCGTGCGGCATACCGTACGTTGGCGGTATTTCGCTGGCATCCACAATACCAAGGCGGCCGCTGGTGCCTGCACCGATATAAAACAACCGGCCGCCCGCCTTCATCCTGCGCACAATAACGGCAACCAGTTTTTCTATTTTTGGTATTACTTTCTCAACAACCTGTGGAACAGTTTTGTCTTCGTTGTTGATGTTCGTCAACAATTCACGAATGCTCATCCGCTCCAGCCGTTCGTAGGTTGAGGGTGACTCTGTTATGCTTGTTCTTTCGTGCATTCAGTCCTGTGCTTTTGTTTGATGATACAACGTTAACCCGGCAATGGGACTTTCCAGAATATTTTTTACGGTAATTCCCTTATCGTTAGCCACCTGCCGCAACACATCGCTGAAGTAAAAAGCCACCGACCCGGTAAAATGAACTTTTAATTCCATCGCCCGGTCGTACTTTAGGATGTTCTTCTCAAAAAACTCGCTGAATCCCTCGTACACCAGTTTGTAGCAATAGGGTTCTTTCAGGTGCTGAAAAATAAAATGCGAAAAACTGCCCAGGAACCGGCTGGGCATGTCCTGGCTGTACACCCGGTTCAGGATCTCATCGCGATCCATGGGGAAGCGCTTTTTAAACTGGTCCCACAGTTTGGGCGGCAAATCTTTGCGCAGGTAATCGCCCAGTATGCGCTTGCCCATCCATGCACCCGAGCCTTCATCGCCCAGCACATAACCCAGCGAGGTTACGTTTTCAACAATTTTTTTTCCATCGTAATAGCAGGAGTTGGCGCCCGTACCGAGGATGCAGGCAATGCCTTCTTCCCGGCCGCACAGTGCGCGGGCTGCTGCTTCCAGGTCGTGCCAGATTTCAATGTAGGCATTTGTAAAATACCGCTGCAGCACCTGGCGGATTAACTGGCGGTTGCGATCGGAAGAACACCCTGTGCCATAATAATAAATTTCATTTATCGAATGTTTGACTTGCGGCAGCACTACCTCGCGTATTTCCGTTTCAAATTGTTCGATGGGCTGGTAGTATGGATTATAACCGATGGACTGCGCCTGCTCAATAGCACCGTTGCTGCCGATGATGCGCCAATCGGTTTTGGAAGCTCCGCTGTCTGCTATCAGGATCATGCTCTTACAGCCGTCCTACGACTCAAAGTCGTAGGACGGCTCATCAAAAATTTTAACAGTATAACTTAACGAATAAAATTGCTCAGGATTCCCGGGAATATCAAGTAATCGAATTGCCAGTTTAGTGTTTACCAAACCATCACGCCCCCGATAATAGTCGTTAAATGATGAGTGTTCCCAATTCTCCATTTTATGAACTAATCCCGCTTTCATCGGATTCTGATGAGTGTAATGCACGCAGGTCAGGCAATAAGCCGGATCCTCCAGCAGTTTAAACTTACTGTGTTGCTGAAACAAATTCCCAACCCGGTTTTCCTGAATGTTTATTGCCCGTGTATAAGAACTCAGCATGATTCTAAAGTCTTTTGAAAAAAAAGTGCTATTAAAATCCTCCCTCGTATAGTAAAGAAAATGAAAATGATCCGGCATCAGGCAATACGCCAGAATATCGCCATGTTTAAGCAAGTATGTCCTTGCTTTGGCCAGAAAAAAAGAATAATTCCTTTTCTGAAAAAAGACAGGTTGCCTGTTATTACCCCTGTTGAAAATATGGTAGAACTGCAATGGGTGCATTTTAATCAGTCGTCCTACGACTTGAAGTCGTAGGACGACTCCAGCCTTCCAATGATTTTAAATTTATCAAACACCTTTTCGGTATGCGGTGCATCCTTCAACTCGTCTGTCAGGTCCTGCCCGGCCCAGTGCTCGTAATGCTTACCGGTTTTCCATAACCGCGAGTTGGTAACATCATAAATCAGCCCTTTGTAGGCAACCCACACGTCAGGCTTGTCCTGTCCGTTGCGAAGCGCCAGCTGGG
>JAGUUF010000164.1 GCA_020063545.1 Cytophagales bacterium | reverse complement strand
TCCTTTTCAACATGCTGGTGCTGTATTGGTTCGGTCGTGTTTTTGTAGAATACCTGGGCAGTGATAAACTTGTTGCCCTCTATATTTTGGGCGGCCTGGCAGGAGGTATCAGCTACCTGCTGCTGTACAACCTCAACCCGGCTTTCTTCGGCAAAGCCGAAATGGTGGGCGCTTCGGGTGCCATTTATGCCATTGTGGTGGGCACAGCAACGCTGCTGCCGAACTATACGTTCTTCCTGCTGTTTTTCGGACCGGTTCGAATTAAGTACATCGCCATATTTTATGTGGTGCTATCGGTATTATACGTGCGCCAGGGGGTAAACCTGGGTGGAAACATCGCGCACCTGGGCGGGGCATTGATTGGGTTTATTTACATCAAGCAACTGCAGGCCGGAGTAAACTGGGGCGGATGGGTAACATCAACGATTTATTGGTTTAAGGATTTATTCAAAAGCAAACCAAAAGTAAAAGTTACTTACCGCAGCGAAGATACCCGGACATCAAAAAAGCAGGCATCCGGCAAAGTGCCCCAGGAAGAAATTGACGCCATTCTCGATAAAATCAGCGACCGGGGCTATGAAAGCCTTACCAAGGAAGAAAAGGAGAAATTGTTTAACGCCAGCAGGAAGTAAGTAAAACCTGTTGTCGTTTAGGTCGGATACTGTTACGCAATCAACGAAGCGATTCCAAACGCAGCAGCAGCAGCAACAGCGCCAACCAGGGCAACCCGTAAAGCGCCTTTAAACAGCGGCTGACCGGTTAGTTTACTTTTCACCAATCCGAAAACCACCAGGCAGATAAGCGTAATAATGCAGGAATACACCAGTCCTTCTTTTGTGGTATCGGTAAAGAAGTATGCGGTAAGGGGAATGAGGCCGCCAATAACATAGGAAATGCCGATGATGAAGGCGCTCTGGTGCGCCCGGTTTTTATCGGGTTTATCCAATCCCAGTTCAAACCGCATCATAAAGTCAACCCATTTCTTTTTGTCACTGGCAATAGCATGAGCAACTTTGTTCTGCAGGTCGTCATCAAGGCCGTATTCGGCAAAAATATCTTTAGTCTCCTGTATCTCCACATGGTGAAGTGTTTCAATTTCATTGTATTCCCTGCGCTCCTCCGATTCGTAGTGCTCAATTTCCGTGCGGCCGGCCAGGTAGCCGCCCAGGCCCATAGCAATGGAGCCGGCTGCGATTTCGGCAAGGCCCGCGGTAATAACAATGGCGTTGGAATCAACCGCACCACTTAACCCTGCGGCAAGCGCAAACGGTACGGTGAGGCCATCGCTCATGCCGATAACAAAGTCGCGCACTTTTTCTGACGATTGAAAATGCTGCTCCTGGTTCATGCGTTAAAAGTAATTAAAACCGCCTAACGGGTTGACCGGTAAAAGAATTTTTTAATGGCTTCAATAATCAGCCGGCTATCGGTGGAATAAACCAGGCTGCCGCTCTGGCTGTTGAACTTAACCAGCAGATCATAAAACTCGGGCTCCGATAAGTTGAATTCTTCCATCAGCTGTTCGCGGACTTCCGGATCGGAAACCACCTGTACATAAACGAAGGTACGGTTGTTCTCATCCACAACTTTTTGAAGTTTGCGTTTCTCGCGCTGCCACTTCGAAAAATAATCGAACGGATTGCTGAGTGCTGATATGTCCAGGGGTTTTGGAGGTGACCGGTAGGTACGCGTAATTTCAGTAATGCGTGCGGCCGTAATGGTAACTTCATTCAGCATGTTCACCTTTTCAGTCAGCCGGATAAGAATACCGGATTCTTCGAAGAGCAGCGGTATTTCAACAGGGTAATAGCCAATCATGGAGATGACGAGCGTATCGGCAGGTTTTGCAAAAACGGAGAATACGCCTTTGTCGTTTGTGCGGGTGCCGGCATTTGAATTTTTGATTTGTACGTGTGCACCGGATAAGGCTGCAAGCGTAAGCGAATCAACCACAATGCCCTGGTAGTGCGTTTGTGCCCGGCCTACCATAGGCAGTAAATACATAAGGAATATGGTTAGATAGCGAGCCAAGCCGGGTACGTAACAGGATGGAGTGAACGGGAATTAAGTTTTATTGGCCAGTTGTCCGCACGCGGCATCAATATCCTTACCGCGGCTTTTGCGGATGCGGGCAACGATGCCGTTTTTGGCAAGCAGCGCCTGGTACATGGCAACGGCTTGGGGCGAAGCCTGCTGAAACTGCCCGTCATCAATGGGGTTATATTCAATCAGGTTTACTTTTGAAGGAACAATCTTGCAGAATTTCACAAGTGCGTTGGCATGTTCCGGTGTATCGTTTACATCCTTCCATACCACGTATTCGTAGGTTACTTTTCGCCTGGTTTTTTTGTACCAGTAGGTCAGGGCTTCGGCTAAATCTTCCAGCGGGTTGGTTTGGTTAATGGGCATGATAGCGGAACGGGTTTCGTTTAACGCATCGTGCAGGGAAACAGCCAGGTTAAACTTCACATTATCGTCAGCCATTTTTTTTATCATCTTGGCAATGCCCACCGTTGAGAGGGTAATGCGCTTTGATGCCATGTTCAGCCCTTCGGGTGAGGTGATTTTATCAATAGCAGCAAGTACATTGGTATAATTCAGCAGCGGTTCGCCCATGCCCATAAACACAATGTTGGTGAGTGGCCGGTTAAAAAACAGTTCGGCCTGTTGCCGGATGGCCACTACCTGGTCGTAAATCTCATCGGCCGAGAGGTTACGTATGCGTTTCAGCCGTGCGGTAGCACAAAACTTACAATCGAGGCTGCAGCCCACCTGCGATGAAACACAGGCTGTAATCCGGTCTTTGGTTGGAATAAGCACCGATTCAACTACCAATCCGTCATACAGGTTAACCGCATTTTTAATGGTACCATCTTCGCTGCGCTGCATGGTGTCCACCCGGATGTGGTTTATGGTAAAATGCTGCTTTAGTTTTTCGCGCAACTCCAGCGATACGTTGGTCATCTGGTCAAAATCCTTTGCCGACTTTTTCCACAGCCATTCATACACCTGGTTTGCCCGAAATGGTTTTTCGTTTTGCTCAACAAAAAATTCTTTTAGTTCAGCAAGGGTAAGTTTGCGGATGTCTTTTTTTTCGGTGGCTGCAATCATGGTTACTTTATACGTGCTAATTCCATTCGCTCGCAGGGCCGACTTTTATTAACCAGCACCAGGTTATCGGCAGTAAGCACCTGAACCAGGTAGGTTTCAGTAATCAGCCTTGATTTTTTGTCCAGCAGGTACAGCACATCTTCCGCAACTTTATAGAGAAATTTTTCCTTTACCGCTGCTTTCTTTTTTCCCACCGATTTCCAGTTTTGTTCGCCCGAGTTATCGGCATTGAACTGCATTACTTTAGGTGTTTGTCCCGAAAGGGCTGCCATCCGGTTTGCAAGTTCCTCCTCAGTTTCGGTAGGGCTTTCCAGTTCATTGCCCAGGCAGGTACTTTCCTTCATCACCTGCCAGGTACCTGTAATTGACTGGCCGAATCCGTTTAAAGCGGCCGCCATCAGCATTGCTAACCCCCACCATCGCATAAGGCCTTGATTTTTAACAAAGGTAAGTAAATACAGGTAAGGCGGATGCGAAATTCAACGGCCGGCTTCTGTATCACAATCAAAAAACCGTATTTTTCGCGCTAATTTTTCGTTTTTTATGGACAGCGCCATCATTATTACCGGGGGCTACCTCGACACGATTAACGCGAAAACCGCCCATGGCCTTATTCGCGGAACGGAACGGTTCAACATTGTGGGCGTAATCGATCATAAACTTCCCGGCAGGGATGCCGGTGAAGTGCTGGACGGGACCAGGCGGAACATCCCGGTTTACGCAACCATTTCTGATTTTGTAAATACTTCGAAAATAAAGGCCCGGTACTGCATTATTGGTGTAGCTACGAAAGGCGGTGTTATTCCGGAGTCGCTGCAGGTTATGCTAAAGGAAGCACTTGAAAATAACCTGAGCATCGTTAACGGACTGCACGATTATGTGTCTGATCATGAAGACCTCGCTGCCCTGGCCAAAAGCAAGGGTCTTGAGTTGATTGATGTGCGTAAACCCAAGAAGTTTAAAGACCTGCACTTCTGGAATGGAAAAATAAAAGAGGTGAAATGCGCAAAGGTGGCTGTATTGGGCACCGATTGTGCCCTTGGGAAACGTACAACCACCCGCTTTTTAATGCAGGCCATGCGCAAAGCAGGGTATAAAGCTGAAATGATTTACACCGGCCAGACGGGCTGGATGCAGGGAGCGAAGTATGGATTTATTTTTGATTCAACACTTAACGATTTCATTTCTGGCGAAATGGAACATGCCATCTGGGAATGCTACCGGAACGAAAAGCCGGATATTATATTTATTGAGGGACAATCTTCTTTGCGAAATCCCAGCGGACCGGCCGGGGCCGAGTGGATTGTTTCGGCCGATGCCGATGCCGTTGTGCTGCAGCACAACCCATCGCGTAAGCAATACAAAGACATGGAGTATTACCCGGCTTACATTCCTGCCGTGAAAGATGAAATTGAGCTGATAAAAATTTACGGTGCACCTACCGTTGCCGTAACGGTAAATACCATGAAGATGACCGAGCGGGATGCAAAAGCATGGGCAAAACAAACCGAAGCTGAATTAAGTATACCTGTTGTGCTGCCGTTAGAAGAAGGAGTTGAACGGCTGGTGCCCGTGTTTGAAAAACTAATCAAGAAATAGCTGCCGTATGAAGATAAAAGATATTAAAATCTGGAGTGCCGACCTGGGCAACACCAAACCATATACCATTGCTTTTAAAACAGTGGATGAGGTGCGCAATGCCTTTGTTGAGATTACGCTGGCAAACGGTGTTACCGGCATCGGGTCGGGTAATCCCAGTGAGTACGTTGTGGGCGAAAACCTGAGCCAGACACTGGAGGCCCTGCAGGATAAAAACATGGACTTCCTGGTAGGCCGTGATATTCGGGAGATCGGGCAACTTACGTTTGATGTCTGGAAAAAATTTCCGAAGCACCCTGCCGCCCGGGCCGCACTGGATATTGCCCTGCATGATGCGTTTACAAAATTTCTGGACATACCATTGGTAAAATACCTCGGCCAGAAAATTCAGTCCATGCCAACGTCCAACACCATCGGTATTAAAAATGTTGAGGAAACCCTTAAGGAAGCAGAAGATTACAAACAGAAAGGCTTTAAAATCCTGAAAGTAAAATTAGGTAAGGATTTGAATGAGGACATTGAACGACTGGTAAAACTGCGCGAACGATTCGGAATGTATTTTCTCATCCGCATTGATGCCAACCAGGGATACACTTCGCAACAAACCATTGAATTTTACAATAAAACCAAACACCTTAACATTGAACTTATTGAACAACCGCTGCCGGCAAAGGCGGTTAATGAAATGAAACAATTGCCCGCAGAAATCAGGCAGACCATTGCGGCTGATGAATCGCTGATTTCACCGGTTGATGCGCTTGAACTGGTAAAACCTCCACGGGCAGCAGGTATTTTTAATATTAAACTAATGAAATGCGGAGGCGTGAGCCAGGCGCTTAAAATTGCCGACATCGCCCAGCATGAAGGAGTTGATCTCTTCTGGGGCTGCAACGATGAGAGCTCGGTAAGTATAACGGCTGCCTTGCATGCGGCATTTGCCTGCGCCAATACAAAATATATTGATTTGGATGGCAGCCTGGACCTGGCAAAAGACGAAGTAACCGGTGGCTTTATCCTGAAGGATGGCATTATGTACTGCTCTGACAAACCCGGACTGGGGCTGGAAAGGGTAGCCTGATGAACTTACACTGACTTTGCATAAAGACGAGTGAAACAAAATCACGCCATCGTTGCATTGTTTTTACTCATGGCCCGCTTAACGATCGGCCAGGATTTGGGTAGCTGGAACATTCTGAACCTGAAGCGCAACCTGAACGAAAAATGGAGTGTAACAGCCGAAGGGCAATTACGCTCACTGCAGTTTTATAACAACTTCCATTATTATGAAGTAACCGGAACCGCAAACTACCAGCCCACACCCAACTTGCGGTGGACGTTGGGCGGTGGCAGTTACCAGACCTATGCCGAAGGCGGTGATTTTAAACGACCAAAAGGGCAGGAAGAATGGCGATTGTGGCCCCAGGTAACCTTGTTTCAGCCCCTTCGCAAAGTAAACCTGGAACACCGTTACCGTTGGGAAATGCGATTTACCGATAAAGGATACCGTAATCGGTATCGCTACCGGTTCGGAATGTATGTGCCGGTAGGAAAATCAAAAAAGGACTTCAGACCGCTTCAACTGGTGGGTACCAGCGAAATTTTCTTTACGGATAAGGAACCCTATTTTGAACGGATTAGGGTTGTTGGAGCAATTAACTACAAATTCACCCGGTCGATGGCATTACTGGCAGGGTATCTTTACCAGTTTGATTACAAACTGACCGATGAAATTGGCAGGGATTTCCTGATAATGGGCTTTTATTATGAATTTAGCCGCCATCGCACAGTCAATTCACGTAATCACCTCAATCATTAAAGCAAAATGCCTCGTCCCGTGCGGGAGCGAGGCATTCGCAAAAGCCCCTCAAACCAAACCCTCATCCCCCGGCTGGGATCCGGAGGCTTCTCCGCGAGGGGCCCTCCGGTTTTGCCTTCTGTTGGCTGAGTAAGCAAAACCGGAAACGGAGATTAACCAATCCTTAAACCTATTCAATTAACAATTTCAGCGTCCGCAAGGTTCTCGAAAACGAATTCTACTTCATTTTTTATATCCACCAGGATTACCGAGTCCTTGTGAACGTTGCCGGCCAGTATTTGCTTCGAGAGTTCATTTAAAATCTCCCGCTGCAACACCCGCTTCAGCGGCCGGGCCCCGAATTGCGGGTCGTAACCGAGTTTGGCCAGCCGGTTGCGGGCGGCATCGGTTACGTCCAGCCGTACAGCGCTTTCTGCCAGCCGGTTGCACACCAGGTTTATCTGGATGTCAACAATCTTGCGAATGTCTTTCCGGCTGAGCGGCCTGAACATGATAATCTCGTCAATGCGGTTAACAAATTCGGGGCGCACCGACTTTTTCAATAACGCCACTACTTCGTCTTTTGTTGTTTCCAGTATTTCAAAATAATTTTCTTCCGTTATTTTTTCGAAATTCTCCTGGATGATGTGCGACCCGATGTTGGTGGTCATGATGATGATGGTGTTTTTGAAGTTGGCCACCCTGCCTTTGTTATCGGTTAGCCGGCCATCGTCCAACACCTGCAACAGGATGTTAAACACATCGGGGTGTGCTTTTTCTATTTCATCCAGCAGGATAACCGAGTACGGTTTTCTGCGGATGGCTTCCGTTAACTGGCCGCCTTCATCATAACCAACATAGCCGGGAGGGGCGCCAATCAGCCGGCTTACGCTGTGGCGTTCCTGGTACTCACTCATGTCAATGCGTACCATGGCGTGTTCGTCATTAAACAGGTATTCGGCCAGGGCTTTTGAAAGTTCGGTTTTGCCCACACCGGTTGTTCCCATAAATATGAATGAACCGATAGGGCGTTTCGGATCCTGAAGACCGGCCCGGCTTCTGCGCACGGCATCGCTCAGGGCGCGGATAGCTTCTTCCTGGCCGGCAACGCGCTTGCTAAGTTCTGCTTCAAGGTGCAGCAGTTTTTCACGCTCGCTCTGCAGCATTTTTGATACAGGAATGCCCGTCCATCGCGCAACGACTTCGGCAATATCTTCACTGTCCACTTCTTCTTTCAGCAGCGATTTTTCGCCCTGCATCGCTTTCATCTTAGCTTGCAGGTCATTAAGTTTTTTCTCGGCTTCGGTAATTTTTCCGTACCGGATTTCAGCCACCTTTCCGTAGTCACCGGCTTTCTCGGCCTGCTCGGCTTCAAACTTCAGCCGGTCGATGTTTTCTTTTATTTGCCGGATGCCGTGTACAACTTCCTTTTCACTTTCCCACTTTGCCTTAAGGGAATTGCGTTCGGCCGAAAGCTCGGCAATCTCTTTTGAAAGCAACGCTTCTTTTTCTTTGTCCTTTTCCCTGCGGATGGCTTCACGCTCGATTTCGAGCTGCATGATTTTGCGATTCAGTTCATCGAGTTCTTCGGGTAAAGAATCCATTTCCAGCCGGAGTTTCGAGGCGGCTTCATCCATCAGGTCGATGGCCTTATCGGGCAAAAAACGATCGCTGATGTAGCGGCTTGAAAGTTCAACAGCCGAAATTACCGCATCGTCTTTAATTCGAACGCCATGGTGGAGTTCGTACTTATCCTTAATGCCGCGAAGGATGGAAATTGAATCTTCCACTGAGGGTTCATCTACCATTACCGACTGGAACCTGCGTTCCAGCGCCTTGTCTTTTTCGATGTACTTCTGGTATTCTTTAAGTGTGGTGGCACCAATGGCATGGAGTTCGCCACGCGCTAATGCGGGTTTTAACAGGTTGGCGGCATCCATCGCACCTTCGCCTCCGCCACCGGCACCTATCAGGGTGTGGATTTCGTCAATGAACAGGATGATCTGTCCGTTCGAATCAGTAACTTCTTTGATAACTGCTTTCAGGCGTTCTTCGAATTCGCCCTTGTATTTGGCACCGGCCACCAACAGGCCCATGTCGAGCGATACAATGATTTTGTCTTTCAGGTTTTCGGGCACATCGCCATTTACAATCCGCTGGGCCATGCCCTCCACAATGGCAGTTTTCCCAACACCGGGTTCGCCCAGCAGGATGGGATTGTTTTTGGTTCTGCGCGAAAGAATCTGCAACACCCTGCGGATTTCTTCATCGCGGCCGATGACCGGGTCTATCTTTCCTTTTTTGGCCAGATCGTTCAGGTTTTTAGAATAGCGTTCAAGCGATTTGTATTTCGCTTCGGCATTTTGGTCGGTTACTTTTGTTCCGCCCCGAAGTTCTTTAATGGCTTTTACCAGGGCAGCGCGCTCAAATCCGGCATCGCGTAAAATGGTTGAGGCTTTGTCTTTTGCCGAAAGGATGGCCAGCAGCAGGTGTTCTACCGCGATGTAGTCATCTTTAAATTCGCGCAGTTCCTTTTCGGCTTGCTGCAGTACTGCATTGGTTGCCGTTGACAGGTACGGTTGCTGGCCTGAAACACGCGGATAGGAGTTCAGCAGTTCTTCCAGTTTGGTATCCAGCAGGTTTCGGTTTATGGCAAGTTTCTTAACCAGGTAGCCCGCTACATTTTCATCGGTTTCGAGAATGGCTTTCAGTACATGCCCGGGCTCTATGGCCTGCTGGTGCATGCCCATGGCTATCTCGGCCGATTTTTGAAGGGCCTCCTGCGATTTTATCGTGAATTTTTCGAAGTTCATTTGGTCTTTCTTTTTCTGGTACAACCCATCCTCAAAAGATAATCCAGCGGTCAATTCAGAATTTTTGTCATTTAATTAATAGATTTAAAAACAAGTTTCCGCCATTTTGACTTTGTCTATGCCAAAAAAGATCAAGAGTAGCACCAATCAGTTTCCACCGGCAACACTTATTGAAGTGGCGTGGGAAGTTTGCAACCAGGTTGGCGGCATTTACACGGTTATTCGTTCAAAAGTTCCTGCGGTTATGGCGAATAAAACCGGACCCTATTGCATGGTGGGGCCTTATTTATCGTCAAATGTATTGGCTGAGATTGAGCCCCTGGATGATGCCAGCGATGCCTTTGGGTTGGCGGTGCAGCACCTGCGTGATCAGGGAATTGAAGCCTACTATGCCGAGTGGCTGATTACCGGCAGACCAAGGGTAGTGCTGCTGAACCCGAAAAGTGTAAATGCAGAGCAGTTAAGAACCATCAAGTACCTGTTGTGGAAAGAATCGGGCATCGGCACACCCGAGGATCATGCGCTGGTTAACCAGGTGGTTGCTTTCGCTTACCTTACCAGCCTTTTTCTTGAGACCTACTCTAAATTTGCGGGTGATGATCAACCGCTGGTTGCTCATTTTCATGAATGGATGGCAGGTTTACCCATTCTCGATATAAAGAAGAAAAAACTTCCAATCAGAACTATTTTCACTACGCATGCTACACAATTAGGCCGGCACCTGGCGATTAATTCACCGCAATTCTATGCGCACCTGCCGTTTTTCAACTGGGAAATCGAGGCTAAAAAATTCTGGATTGAGGCAGAAGCAAGAATTGAATTCGCCTGCGCCAACTCAGCTGACCTGCTCAGCACCGTTAGTGAAGTAACCGCCCGCGAATGCAAGCACCTGGTTAAGCGAAAGCCGGAGATGATTTTGCCGAACGGGCTGAACATTGAGCGGTTTGTGGCGCTGCATGAATTTCAAAACCTGCATGCCATTTATAAAGAAGAGATCCACCAGTTTGTAATGGGGCATTTCTTTCAATCGTATGCGTTTGACCTTGATAAAACCATTTACCTGTTTACATCAGGCCGGTATGAGTACCGGAATAAAGGTTTTGACCTTACCCTCGAGGCCCTGTACCGGCTGAACCGGCAACTGAAAAAAGAAAATGCCGATATCACCGTGGTGATGTTTTTTGTTACGAAACGCGAATATTACAGCATTAAACCCGAAGTGCTGCAATCGCGGGCGGTAATGGAAGAAATACGCCAAACCTGCGAGGCTATACACAAACAGGTAGGCAAGCGGTTGTTTTACGCAGGCACCACCAGCCAGGATCACCGCCTTCCTGATTTAAATAAATTTGTTGATGAATACTGGAAGCTGCGCTACCGGAGAACAATTCAATCGTGGAAAACAAAAAATCCGCCCCTGGTATTTACCCATAAGCTGGTTGATGAACAGAATGACGACATCCTTAAATTTTTGCATAGTAAAAACCTGCTGAATCACCCGACTGATAAAGTAAAGGTTGTTTACCACCCGGATTTTATTACCACAACAAACCCGCTGTTTGGCATAGAATACAGCCAGTTTGTGCGGGGTTGCCACCTCGGTATTTTCCCCAGCTACTATGAGCCATGGGGTTATACTCCGCTGGAATGTATGGCCAGCGGTGTGCCTGCCATTACCAGCGACCTGAGCGGCTTTGGCGATTACCTGCTGCACAACCTTCCCAACCACGAACAATCCGGATTGTATGTGATTGAGCGCGGCAAGCGTACGTTCGACTGGTCGGCCAACCAACTGGCCACGGTGATTTATAATTTTCTGAAGCAAACAAGGCGTGAGCGCATTATGCAGCGGAACAATGTGGAAAATAATTCGGCTGTGTTTGACTGGCAAAACCTGATTAAACACTATAAGGAAGCATATGAAATGGTGTTGAGAGTGAATGGGAAGATCAAGTCAAAACAAAATGATTGATTGTAACTACCGGAGGGGTGTTTTTTCTTTAAATAAGACAATTGCATAGAATAACAGGGGTAGTGCATATACTGCAATCATCGCATACGCCATCAGGGTATATCCTTTAGCAACAAGGTCAATAATACCAACCTGCGAAAGAACAAGCGCTGCAACTAAAGCGGCAAGCGAAATCATGGCTTTATGGCTCTTCTTCAAGCGAGTGCCTTTGGTTTGAGCCGCTGCTTCAATTCGCCCGATAAATCCGTGGATGACACCTGTTGCCGTTTCAATGAGCGTCCAGCCCACAACTATACTGAACAGGATAATGTATGCCGGGTGAAAGCCACGGAGCATTTCCAGCCACGGCACGGCAGCCTGCAGGGTTGGTTTATTGGTATAAAAAGCCATCAGCGCAAAATAGGTAAGGAACCAGGGCACCGTCATTAGCAGACCTGAAATCAATCCCGCTACACAGCTTTGTTTTCGGGTTTCAAGGGCCCTGTACGTAAAAAATGATGCAGGATAGACCCCAAGATTATATCCTACGTATATGATGCCTGTAAGCAGGAGTAATCCTAAAGACGGAGGATCATCGAAATGGGAGGTGTCCCACTGTCTGAATGTTTCTGAAATTGCACCGCCCTTCATTGCAAAAATGCTGATGGAGAAAAAAAGGTAAGTTGCAAACAAGGCAATAGTACCGATGGTCTCAAGCCTGGCAATGGTTTCATCGCCTTTGTAATTAAGGAACCCAACGGTAACGATAATGATGGCCACACCGAGCCACTTGTTGAATCCCATGGTAGTATGCAGCAGTTCACCTGCCGCTGCCGCCATAACCGCAATAATAAGAATGATTAAAGCCAGGTAAACAGCTTCGTAAGCTATCCAGCCTTTACCAACCATTTTCTTTAACAGAGACTTGTAATCGTAAACTTTCCATTGCCGGCAGGCCTCCATGGAAAGAATGGACATAACCGAAAACCCGGTAAAGATGGCAAGGCCGCTTATCCAGCCGCTGGCGCCAAACTTGCCGCCATACTCCACAATTTCGCGGCCGGTGGCATAACCACCGCCAATCAGCACGGATTGAAGAATAATACCGGGGAGGAAGATGCGCTTCAGGTTGGTGAATGAAAACGAGTTCAACT
>JAGUUF010000306.1 GCA_020063545.1 Cytophagales bacterium | reverse complement strand
CATTTTTCTGGTCAACTTCAATAATCTTATCGCCCGAGCGAATGCCGAGCGCTTCGGAAGGCCCACCGCTAAGCGGGGCCACCACTACAATCGTATCCTGGAAAATATTGAACTCAATACCGATGCCGTCAAAGTTTCCGCGCAGGTCTTCGTTGGCCGCCACCCTGTCGGAAGCCGGGATAAATGCCGAGTGCGGGTCGAGTTTGGTAAGCAGGTGTTTAATGGATTCATCCACCAGCTTATCGGTTTTAATGTCGTCCACGTACTTTTCCTGGATGTAGGTAAGCACTTCCCTGAGTTTTTGAACATCCTTGCCCACCTCGCCCGAGGGCTTGCGGTAACCAAAACTGGCTCCGAGAAAAATGCCGGCAGCAAGGCCGAAAAACAATACAAACGGCAGGCGTATCTGGTTGGGTGTATTTTTAATAGGTTCGCTCATAGCAAGTCTGAATCAATTCGGTAAACGACTTACGGGCCAAATAGTTCGCCCGGTTGGTGCAGCAAAAATGGTAAAAATCAACTGAACCGTATTGGCCGGTGTGTTTTACGGGGTGAATATTTATATTTGAGCCTGCATGAGTATGTCGGCACTTCGGGCAAAGCGCATTACCCAACTGGTTGAAGAAAACTATGTTCATGCATATGTGCTGTATTACTTTGGCATCCGGTTCGATGAATACCCGGAGCAAACACTTGAAAATGTTTGTGCTGAAAAAGGCCTGAACCTGGAACAGGTGGTGCGTGAATTGGAAAGCCCTGCGTTGCTGCGGGAGGAAGACGTTCCCCTGGTTTCGTACCCGGTTGATCTGATCATCGAGTACCTGAAACATTCGCATTTTCTCTTCATCAAGCACAAGCTGCCGTATATCGCCCGGCTGGTTAATGCCTTTAAGGCACAGCACGAAGATTACCGGGCAGTTGAGCGCGACCTGAAGGTGGTGTTTCCGCTTTTTGTTGAAGATTTTATTCATCACATCTACGAAGAGGAGGATACGCTCTTCCGGTATATCAAGGCGCTGGATCGCGCTTCGAAAGGAACCTATATCCCCACCCGCCTGTATTACCTGATTGAAAAGCATTCGGTACAAAAGTTTGCCATCGAACACGAAGCGCATGATGATGAGATGGAAGGCATCCGGAAGATTACCAACGATTACACGCTGCCGCCACAGGCACCGCTGCATGTAAAAGTTATTTACAATGAGTTGCATGAGTTTGAGAAAAGCCTGTTAACCCATGCACGCATCGAGAATGACATTCTCTTCCCGAAAGCCATGGCGCTTGAAACAAAAGTGAAGCAACAGTTTTTTGAACGCACCCGCCTGAATTAATGGGCAGAATACTGGCCATTGATTACGGACTTAAACGCACCGGCCTGGCCGTTACCGACCCGCTGCGGATTATTGCCACTGCGTTAGAAACGGTAGCTACTGCTGAACTGCTCACCTATTTACAGGCGTATTGCCGCAGCGAACAGGTAGATGAATTTGTCATCGGCATGCCCAAAACACTCAGTAACCAGGATTCGGCCACAGCACCCGAAGTACGAAAGTTTATCGGGGTACTCAAAGGGGCGTTCCCGGCAAAGCCGGTACATGAAGTGGACGAACGCTTTACCACATCCCTTGCCCAACGCGCCATGATTGAAGGAGGAATGAAAAAAAAAGACAGGCAGATAAAAGGAAATGTGGATAAGATTAGCGCGGTGCTGATTCTGCAGGCGTTTTTAAACACTGCCCGGTGAATTTTCAAATGAAAATGCGTTCTACATGCTCATTCAATAATTTTTACCTTTGCTGCTTGAAAAATTATTGAATGGTCCACCCCATTGTTGTATATGGCGACCCGGTGCTCCGGCAGCGGGCGAAAGAAATTAAGCAAGGAACCGATATCAGCGAACTGGTTACCGACCTGTTCGAAACCATGCATGCGGCCAACGGTATCGGGCTGGCAGCACCCCAGGTAGGCAGGAGTGTACGTCTATTTGTGGTTGACGGCACCACCATCAGTAAAGATGCCGAGGAGGCCGAACCGGGCATGGAGAATTTTAAAATGGCTTTTGTGAACCCGGTGCTTATCGAAGAACTGGGCAAACCCTGGGAATTTGAGGAGGGCTGCCTCAGCATCCCAAATATCCGTGAAAAAATTTCCCGAAAGGGTACCGTGCGCATCCGCTATTACGATGAGAACTGGAACCTGAAGGAAGAAGAATACGATGGCATGAAGGCCCGCATCATCCAGCACGAGTACGACCACCTGGAGGGCAAACTGTTTATCGATTACCTGTCGCCATTGAAAAAGCGACTGCTCAAAGGAAAGCTCAACGACATCAGCCGGGGTGAAGTAGATACGGAGTACCGTATTCTGGCACCGCTAAGGAAGTAATTACATTTTAGTAACTTTGAATGAGTTATGCGAAACCTCATTTACAAAGTATTGCTAACCAAAGAAGCGGAAGGCGCCTATACAGCAAGTGTTCCTGCTTTGCCGGGCTGTATTACGTATGGAAAAGACATTGACCATGCGCTTGCCATGGCGAAAGAGGCCATTGAAGTATACATTGAGCACCTAAAGGCGAAAGGTGAATCCATTCCGGATGACAGCCAGACGTTAGAGTATTCTATTAACCTCAGCCTCAGTACGGTTTGAGTTATACAGCCAGGGATATAATCGGCATCCTGAAAAATAATGGTTTTGAATTTAAACGTTTAAGGGGCAGCCACCATATCTATGAAAATGCTGAAACCCGATAAATTGTAGTTGTTCCGGTTCATGGAAATAAGGACATGCCAAAAGGCACCTTCTTTGCAATTCTGAAACAGGCCGGAATTAATAAAAACTCACTACAATGAAGCTAACCCAATCCCGCCTTCCCGATATCGGAACCTCCATCTTCGCCATCATGTCGAAGATGGCCACTGAGCATGGTGCCATTAACCTTTCGCAAGGCTTTCCCGATTTCCAGGTTGACACGGTGCTGATCGATCTCATTCACCGGTTCATGAAGGAAGGCCACAACCAGTACGCGCCAATGCCGGGAATGCCCGCGCTGCGAACGGTTATAGCCGATGTGATTTTGAAAACCTACAATCGTGCGGTAAATCCTGAAACAGAAATTACGATTACTGCGGGCGGCACGCAGGCACTGTTTGCGTCCATTGCGGCCTTCATCCACCCGGGCGATGAGGTGATTGTGTTTGATCCGGCCTACGACTCGTACAACCCGGCCATCCGCCTTAATGGCGGGGTGCCGGTGCACATTAACCTTACGTACCCGGATTTCTCCATCAACTGGGATTTGGTGAAAGCAAAAATCACCCCACGCACGCGCCTGATCATGGTCAACACCCCGCACAACCCCAGTGGTGCGGTACTTACTGAGCACGATTTACAAACGCTTGAGCAGCTTGCAGAAACGAACGATCTGATCGTGCTGAGTGATGAAGTGTATGAGCGGATTATCTTCGACAACCTCCGCCACGAAAGCGTACTGCACTATCCGAAACTGGCTGCCCGCAGCGTTGCCGTGTTTT
>JAGUUF010000149.1 GCA_020063545.1 Cytophagales bacterium | reverse complement strand
TTTTTTAAAGTACGTGGTGGCCATGCCGGTGGAAACCGAAACCATAACGTTTTACAAAAGCAAGTTCAGCGAGCGCTGGTGGATGGAAGTGCCCTACCCGGGAGGCTTTGAACGCTACGCCCGCAACAGCATGGTGCCCTGCAGCTATAATGACTACCAAACCGCCACCAAAGGCGAGGTGCCCGAGCGGTATATTAGTATGGTGGCGAAGTTGAGTTAGCGCTTTATCAATATTCGCTGAACATACACCCGCTCACCCTGCAAGGCTTTAAGGATATATAAGCCTTCCTTCACATGCCGTACATCCAGTTTAGTTTTTCCAGTTGACGACTCATACCTGAGGACTTCTCTTCCTAATTCATCATAGAGAGCGTAAACTGTTTCTTTTGGGTCCTCTGTGACCACAAGCCGTTCGGTCTCCTCATGGGGGACTTCGAGTTCAACACCCAGTTCATCTGAAACAGGGTTAGGGCTTGCAGTAAGCAGTATAATTCCGCCACCACCACCTTGGCCAATCACCACAGTAATCGACCGAGCTCCGCCTGAACCACATGCATTCTCTGCCGCAACATAAGGCACATAGGTTCCATTGGTGGAGGATGTTTGTAGAATGGCCCTGCTGCCATAGTTAGCAAACGCACTAAAACTGGAAGGAACGTACCAGGTATAGCTACTGGCTCCTGGCACATCAACACGCTGATATATATCAGGATTGGTGCTTATAAGTTTAGTAATGTCAAAGTAGTAGTAAGACGAAGGGTTGAGATTTACAGGATTCTGCCCGTAGGCACCGAATACATACAGATTTTCATTAGACAGCAGCGGCTCGCCAACCCAGGTAGCTTTTGTTGCTGGCGGTTGAGGGCAATTAAATGATGCAGAAACCGTGACACTGCCTCTTTTTTTGGGTTGCCGCGTGGCCACCCCATTGCTTTGTATAGTAAGGATGCTATTGTTGCTGGTTGACCAGGTAACGCTTGCAAAGGGAGCATTGTTAACTGAAAATGTTCCAGTGGTACAAATAAGATTTGGACCGAGCACCTCAGGGGGGATAAAGTTGGGTATAATGGGTGCGCTGGTAATTGAACTGCCGCACGTAAAATTTACTGTTGCTTTTATCTCACCTTGTATGGCTTGTGTGCCATTCGGTATCAGCGTAACGCTGTTGGCATTTTGGCTGCTTAAAGACCAGCCTGAAGGAAATGTCCATGAAAAATTACTTATGCAACCTAATGCCGCATTCATTGTGGCAGTAAAGTTAACCGGTGTAGTTTCACATACTGTAATGCCTGTGAATCCTGGTGGCGGGCCAACGGTTACAACGGGGCTAACTCCGTTTAAAGAAATATTTGCTGCAGCCGAAAGGCCTGCCGAGCCGCACCGGTCAATAATTACTCCACGAACACTTACAATACCAGGAACAGCACACTTGTCAGGCAGTATCAAAATAGAGTTCAGACTCGTATTGATTTGGCCGGTTGCCCCCGATTGGGTTTTCCAGCCGGGCGGTAAATTCCAGGCATAGCGTACTTCCTGCAAGGGAGGCTGTCCGGGGCCTCCTGTACCTATTACAAACATTTTTGGAACAATTAATGCTACAGAAGTTGTTGAACAAAAATCAATATTTACAACATTTCCAAACGAACCCCATTGCTGATTGTTAACCGAAAGGATTAATTCTGCTTTAGATGATATTATACCTTCATTGGAGTTACCATTTGGACAGCTATGAAACCGAACGGAAATTTCGCTAACTGCACCTGGTGTATCATTCCAGGTAACAGACACTCTTGGTTGATTATTAGCTGAATTGATTTGTCCATTAGTGACTGTCCATTCAATTTGGCAAGTGCTGAAGTCTAACGGGAGGCTAACAATATAAGAAGTTGGAGTATTGGGGCATACTGTTCCATTTACAAACGAATTTGTTTCTTTTGTAATAGTTTGTCCGTAAGTATTTATTTGTGAGATTAATAGCATTGAATAGCAGAAATAACAGGATATACTTTTTTTCATAAAGCTTAATGGGTTTATTATTTCGGATTACAATACTTCACAATCAGCGAGAAGTCCAAAGTATTTCGAGTTAGCCGATAACTATTTACATTTATCATGTCTGTAAACCTGTAACGTAAGCCTGTTCGTAGACCAATCCAGATTTTATTCAGCGGAATAAAATATCCAAGACCCACCTGAGCAGAAATTTCATATTCTGGAAAGCCACCGATGGTACTTATTCGGGATACGTCAGTCAGTTGGTTATTCTCATATCGCTTTACAATCTGCTCCGATTTAATTAATCGCGAATAGGTTGGCCCAAGGTAAGCATGGAATTTCCGGTTACTTTCTAAAAAGTAAACCGGGATAATTTGTATGTCCCAATACTTATTAAACTGTTCACCTACTGAATACGAGAACAGGGTGCCATCAACATTGTAATTTGTATAGGTTTCCATGTACCGGCTAATACTAACCCCTGAGCCTACCAGCAAGTCAAATCTTAGAGTAAAGGAATGTACTAAGTTTAAGGCTATAGATCTACTCCACTGTTCCCTAAGCTCGTACGTGGTTTGCCCTAAACTTCCTTCCTTAATAAATAGACTCCATCCATGGTCGTCAATAAAGGACGGGCCAATGCTTGCTAATATTTCAAAGCTATCGATCAATCGCTTTTTTACAGGAAGTACGGAAGTGGTGGTAACAACCTGTTGCGCTGTGCTGAACAGCGGCCAAATCAGTATAAACACGGTGAGGATCTTTTTCATTTTGATTCGATACCATAAAACTTAGCAATTCCAAACTTCCATACTTCGTATTTTACCAAAGTTTATTACATGTCCGCATGCTGCATACTAAACCACGGTCATAATCTAAAAAACACCTAAAAAACAAGGTAAGTTCATAACCAACACACACACACACACACAGAGAGAGAGAGAGAGAGAGAGAGAGAGAGAGAGATTTTTTACTTTTTTGCCCAAAACCTTACATAAAGGTTGGCCTCGAAATTAATTTTTTTCCCTTCAGATCCTCCGTTCAGGGGCGCTGCGGCTTACAGCCCGGTTACCCTGCAAATATTGAAAACTGTCATACGAAACTGAACCGCCCTTACACCAAACCGCTGTTGGCAGCAGTTTTTCTTTTTTTGCGCCATGTCGCTACACCAAAAAGAAAAAGCACTATGCAAAGCATTCCAACTAACGCAATTACTACGGTCTTCCCCAGTAGCATACTAAAAAGCAACGTATCGACTTTTCCTGTTTTCAGATACACCCAATCACTTGCGATTCTTGTAGCCAAATCCGGATTACCGGTTTCCAGGACTATAATTCCGTCACCGGTAACGGGATTAATTCTTATTGCTGTGTTTATCGGAGGGGTACTTTTTCCATCATGTCCAAAAATGTCTTCATTGTTTTCAATATCAATATAGAGCATACAGCCTAAACCATAAATCTCTTCGCCCATTACGTCCCAATGTCCTTCCCGCATAACCTTCAACGTTTCCGGCTTTAATAGTCCCCTGCCAACTGGTTCACCATTTTCTCCTGTAAGAAAAATTTGGAAAAAAGCCTCTAAATCAGCCAATGACGTATACAGTGAAGTCGCAGCTAATGCCGTGTAGTAGTAATGCGGGGCCGTTGTTTTATCTGCATTGTAGAATTCACATAACCTGTTGTTTAGTGAATCATGTAAAATATAAGTACTACTATTCATATTCAATGGAGTGAATATGTTGGAAGTCATAAATTCGTTAAAGGACTGTCCGCTTGTTTCTTCCACTATCAATTGTAAAAGCGTAAAGCCTCCGCCTGAATATTTCCATCTTGAACCAGGCTCTATGCTAACTTTTACTTCACCGCTTAATCCGTCATCTGCATCGTTTGCCTTCGTAAGTGAAGCCTCAAGGGATTGAACTGAATCCCGGCTTTCAAAACCACTATAGCCCAGCCCATCCGTTAAACCAGCCGTGTGACTAAGCAATCTCCGAACGGTTACCTGCTCATTATCAAATTCACCTGGGGGCAAGTGCCATCTTTTCAGATACCGACTGACAGGAGCATCTAAGTGAATTTTTCCGAACTCAACCAATTTCAATACTCCTGCTGCTGAAACGAACTTTGAAAGGGATGATAC
>JAGUUF010000275.1 GCA_020063545.1 Cytophagales bacterium | reverse complement strand
ATTGATGACTACAACGGACGGGCAAGGCTTTATACCTATGTTATCACCAGGAAATCATTCCGAATTGCGAGCAAGCCCTTACCGGCAACCTATAATCGGAATGTAACAGGCTACCGGAACAGTATATTTTTTCTTGACAGGCATGCTTTTATTGAAACAGCCACTGCACTTCACAGGATACTCATACCAAAACTTCACCGCAACGTTACCGACCTGGTAATACTCCCGGCAGGACGTATGAGTGTTATTCCCTTTGAAGCATTATTAACCCAAAAGGTTAACGATGAAGAAACTCCGTACCCCGCACTTCCTTACCTGGTAAAGAAGTACAGCACCCGCTACGAATTTTCAACTGGCCTTATGCTTCAAAAACAGTCTGGTAAAGCCGGTTCACTTCAATCGGCCTTACTGTGCGCTCCCATATCGTTTCCTGCTAAAGACAAGTTGAACGATTTGCCGGGAACTGCCACCGAAGTAAACACATTAAAGGAATTATTCTCAAGCAAACAGATTACCAGTGATGTACTTACCAATCACCAGGCCAGCGAAGCAACCATTAAAACAAAACCCCTGAAAGATTATAGCATGCTTCACTTTGCCACCCACGGCATTGTGGATGAGAATAACCCGGAGCTGTCGCGCATCTTTCTGCAGAATGATTCGGAAGCCGAAGACGGCAACCTTTTCTCGGGCGAGATTTATAACCTGCAATTAAATGCCAGCCTGGTAACGCTTTCGGCCTGCCAAACGGGCCTCGGTAAAATTTCAAAGGGCGAAGGAGTAATTGGCCTTTCGCGCGCGTTGGTGTATGCCGGGGCAAAAAATATCATCGTTTCCTTCTGGAGTGTTGCCGATGAATCGACCGCTCAACTCATGACAGACTTCTACACGCTGTTACTCGAAAGCCCATCGCCATCATTTGGTGCAACCTTGCAACAGGCCAAACTAAACCTTATGAATGGGCGCTATTCAGCACCGTATTACTGGGCCCCGTTTATTCTCATCGGTTTTTAACTTTGACCTGTAAAAAGTTCCCTGCAGATTTACAGCTAACCGGTAGCTGCACTATCTGCAGGAAATCTTCAAGGTAACCTTCACCAGCCGTTATTTTATCCGGTAACGAAAACCGGCATACGCCATCCGGCCAAAGATAGGCCCCCACACCAGTGAAGAATCAAAATACGGACTGAACGGCTGGTTTGCCGCAATAATCGGATTGGAAAGTGTGAAGTTATTGAGGTTTTCAACTCCGAGGTACACACTCCAGCGATCGTCAAAGTCTTTTGTAACCTGGGCATTCATCAGAAAATAATCGGCTGACTGTGTTGACGCCTGATATTCTGGAAGATTTTCCGATGTATCAGGGATGCGCTGCGGGCCAAGCCATTGAACGGTGTAATCAAACTTCCAGTTGTTTTTTGTTTCATAAGCAAGGTTAACAAATGCCCGGTGCCTGGAGATAAGGGGCCGTGCAAGGCGCGCTTCGGTATAGTCGGTTTGCACATCGAGCCAGCGGTAGGCCATTCGCAGATCAAAGCGCCTGAACAACTCATAATCTACCTGCACCTGCAGGCTGTGCGAGAATGATTTTCCTGTTAAGCCGAAAAATCGGGCCTGCCTTGCCGAGAAATCATAATCCAAAACAGCCTGGTTTTGAAAATCGGTAAAGAAATAATCAACCGTAAGTGTTCCGCTTCGATAATCAATGGTGAAATCCTGCGAAAGGTTTACTCCGTAATTCCAGGCAACATCCGGTTTAAAGCCATAACCGTTGTTTGTTTGCAAACCGGTAAACACAAACTGCCTTGATGAAACCATAACACCGGTATTTTCGGCCAGGATGTTTGCTACGCGCATACCCTTGCCGGCAGAGGCGCGGATGGTGGTCAAATCGGTCAGGTTATACCGGGCATGGATGCGGGGAGTAAAAAACGTACCAAACAGGTTATGCTGGTCAACCCGGATACCGGCAATGAATGAAAAATTTTTCAGGTTATCGTAATTGTATTCAGCAAAGACACCCGGCACAACTTCAATCCGTTTGAATGCGATGCCGGGGGTCACCTGTCCATTGTAATTAACAGGATTTACCTGATTAAACAGGTTGTCCTGAACATCATCATACATAAAACTGACACCGGTTTTGAATTTATGCGCTGTATTGCCAATGATGGACTGATAAATCAGGTTAGAATAAAAGGAATGTTGTTCAGCATTATGCTCGGTAAAACCGTAATAACTTTCGTGGTTGTGGATGTTGCCGCTAACCTGAAGACCAATACTTTTGTAAGGGGTTCCGGGAAACTGATAGCCAAGTTTTCCCCAAACCTCGTATCGGTTGGTATTAATTTCAAAACCGTACCGGTTGGTGGTAAACTTATCGTGGGCAGCATCGTACCCGGTCTGGCCGCCAAGTTTATCATCGAGCAACGCCTTAATACCGATCTGACCCAACAAGCCCTTATTGTTGTTGTAAACCCACCGGTTGATAAAGTTGATCTGACTTCCTTTCGGGAAATCAAGAAAAGAATCATCATTACTGTCCATCTCCATAGGCCGGGCGCTGCCGTGGAGCAGAAAAGTAGTAGCCCACTTTGCACCGGTATGGGCAGTGTAGTTTAGGTTGAGTTCGGTGCGGGCACTTTGGTTTACATACCCGTTCAGGTAAAACTTTTCACTCTCCTCAGGCTTTTTTAGTTCAACATTTATCTGGCCGGCAATACTCTCATACCCGTTCACAACCGAGCCTACACCCTTGGTTACCTGAATGGAGTTTATCCATGTGCCCGGTATAAACTGGATACCCTGGCTTGAAGCAAGGCCCCGCACACCCGGCATGTTCTCAATGGAGATCATGGTGTTGGGCCCCGCCAATCCCAGCATTTGAATTTGCCGCGTGCCGGTTATGGCATCGGTAAAGGCTACGTCAACCGAAGGATTGGTTTCAAAACTTTCCGACAGGTTGCAGCATGCCGCTTTGAATAACTCCTTCTCCGACATAATGACGGTATTGATATTCCGGGCCTGGTCAAGGCCACTGGTTGGCCGCCAACCTTTAACAGTAATCTCCTGTAATACCTGATCGGATACAAGGTAAACTTTCACACTGGTCTGGTTGGTCACATCAAGGGTATCCGGCTTATAGCCAACGTAGCTTATTACCAGTTTTTGCTGACCGGCAACCCGATCAATCATGAAAATGCCGTTTGCTCCGGTGGTGGTTCCTGTTGTTGTTCCCAGCCAAAACACATTGGCGCCTGCCAGCGGCTCGTCAACTCCTTTTTCATTTTTTTCCACTACCAGGCCCATCAGTTTTTGGGCATACGCAGTATGGAATACCCCTGCCAGGATCCCCAGCACAATGGCGATCAAAACCTTGTTCATGGTTACAACCGGTTAATGATCGCTCTTCTTACCGTCTTCCATACCGGAGTGGTCGTGGTCGCGGTACAGGCAGCAGAAGGGCAGTTCGGCATATACCTCGTCTTTTGCTTTAACCGCATCGGTGTCGTGGCCAGCAGCCGCCACAAGTTCGCAAATACGGTATTCATTGATTTTTGAAGGAACGTAGATCACCTGAAGGTTTTTTGTTGCCGGATCCCAGGTGGCTTTTTTAATACCCTTAAAATCAAGGGCACGCTCAATGCGCTCCTTGCACATGCCGCAATTACCATAAACCTTAATGGACGCGGTGACTACTTTTGCCTTGGACTGACCCAATGACGGTACAACAAACAGAAATGCTAAAACTATGTTAATGAATGATAATCGTTTTCATGATGATTAGTTTAATGACTTATAATTTGAAAAACTCCATACTAAAAATTCAGGCGATAAGCCTTTCAGCATACGGATCATCATAGAAAACAAACGAACAATTAACCAGGTAGAGTGGTACCGGAGGTGGTGAATAATCGCTAAAACAATTATAAACACTTGCTTTAGCAGTTTTTTGCTCTGCGTTAAGAACCAAGTTTACTTCCGCAAGCACATAAAACTGTGGAACATCGGATGCCGGGCTATGAGCAGCAACCTGAAAATCGTCAATTATGAATATTTCGTGGGTATCCTTGCAACAGGAATTTTCGGGGGAAAAAAGGCTGCAGGCGCATTTTTTGGCCTCAAAACTAAATAATTCAGTGGATTTTGCCCGCCCCATGCAGTAGTGAGTGGTTTTAACCACGCCTACTGACAGGAGCAGGTAAATACACGTGAACGCTATGGCAAAAAGCTTATTCACTGTGCATGAGAGAACCCTAAAGTACGCGGTAAGGTTTCAATTTTCCTAAAGAATTTCCGAAACTTTGTTTACCCCTAAAAAATGCCCTTTTTTGCATGAAAACGCATGTTGGAGGATAATTACAAGCAACGGGGGCTACGAAAAAAACTGGTTAAAATTCTTGAAAAAAAGGGTATTACCGACCCCCGTGTACTCCAGGCCATTGGTAAGGTTCCCCGGCACGTTTTTTTTGATAATGCCCTGCTTGAACATGCCTATCAGGATAAGGCATTTCCCATTGGCGAAGGCCAGACCATTTCGCAACCCTATACGGTGGCATTTCAAACCGAAAAACTTGAAGTGAAACCCGGTGATAAGGTTTTGGAAATAGGCACCGGCTCGGGCTACCAGGCCTGCATCCTGCTGGAACTTGGCGCCAGGGTGTACACCATAGAGTATAACAAAAAACTTTACGATACCGCCCGCACCTTTCTGCCACGCATCGGGTATAAGCCCTATTTTTATTTTGGCGATGGCTCAAAAGGACTACCCGCAAAAGCTCCATTCGATAAAATACTGGTAACCGCAGGTGCACCTGTGGTGCCTGAATCACTTACCAAACAACTCGCTGAAAACGGAATACTGGTTATACCGGTTGGCGCCCGGGACAAGCAACGCATGGTACGCATCCGCAAAAAGAACGGCCGCCTTACCAAAGAAGCGTTCGATTACTTTAGTTTTGTGCCGCTGCTTGGCGAGAGCGGCTGGACCAGGTAGGTAGTAAATTAATTTGTTTGTATGCCCCGAAAGAAAAAACACCCCCGTGAATCGTTTGTAAGCATGACGGAACTGGTGCTGCCCAACGATACCAACACACTCAACAACCTGATGGGAGGAAGATTGATGCACTGGATGGATATTGTATCGGCCATTGCAGCCCAAAAACATTCCAACCGCATTGTGGTAACCGCATCGGTGGATAATATCTCTTTCCGGCACCCTATTTTATTAGGCAACGTGGTAACCCTCAGGGCAAAAGTTACCCGGTCGTTTAACTCCTCCATGGAAGTTCGCATTGATGTGGATGCTGAAGACATTCCCTCAGGTAAAAAAATTGAAAGCAATAGCGCATACTTTACGTTTGTTGCAGTTGATCAAAGCGGCCGCCCGATTGATGTTCCGGAAATTGAACCCGAAACAGACGAAGAGAAGGAGTTTTACAACGGAGCACTTCGAAGAAGGCAACTGCGCCTTATCCTTGCAGGCCGCATGAAACCGCACGATGCACACGAGCTGAAATCCATTTTTGACATGAAGGAATGAGCGGGATTACTCAACTAAGTAAGGAAATTTTCAGTGAGGACATCTATTTTATCCGCACCCGGTTAATCATATTGATTAGCGACCCGTGGGAGAAATTACCCGAGCCCGACAAACACCTGCTGAACAAAATAATTGAAGCGATTCACTTCTCCGCATCCCAGGTTACGATCATATCGGTTACCCAAACATCACTCAACGAACTTTCCCGGTTTAACCCCAGGTTCATTATCAGTTTTGGCGTACCCATAGCCGGGGTCAGTGAAGATTTTACACCTGTTGAACACGGAGATATGCTCATCATTCCGGCCAATGCCCTTGGCGAAATGGACCAGGTACGAAAAGAAAAACTGTGGGCTATACTTAAAAGCAGATTCCCGCGCCAGTAGCAACTTTTGCATCACACCCTGTTTTTGCTGAATAGGCCACTTATTCTATATTTGCGCAGTTTTTTAAAGGGTCTTATCGTGTTTTTAACTGCCGAGTGGATCCGCAATCGCGTAATAACCTGTAAACCTTACAATGGAAAATCTACATTACTACTTACCGGCATTCGGAGTGCTGGGAATCATCTTTGTGTTATGGAAAAGTGCCTGGGTTACCAAACAAGATGCCGGCTCAGATAAAATGAAAAAAATTGCCGGGCACATTGCCGAAGGCGCCATGGCGTTTTTAAAAGCCGAGTACAAGATTTTAGCTGTATTTGTTGTTTGTGTTGCCATACTGCTTGGCGTTACCGCCAATTCAGAAACCTCCTCACCCCTGGTGGCGGTTTCGTTTATTCTTGGAGCCTTTTGTTCAGCACTTGCCGGTTTTATCGGTATGCGTGTGGCTACAAAAGCAAACGTTCGCACAACCCATGCTGCTCGTACAAGCTTGGGTCGTGCCCTTGAAGTGGCCTTCGCAGGAGGGTCCGTTATGGGCATGGGCGTTGTCGGGCTTGGGGTTCTGGGACTCAGCACATTATTTATCATCTACTCAAACATCTTCGGTATTGATTCGCAGGCCAACCTTACCCAGGTTATTACCATTATAACGGGTTTCTCATTTGGCGCATCCTCCATTGCTTTGTTTGCCCGTGTTGGCGGTGGCATTTATACCAAGGCTGCCGATGTGGGAGCCGACCTGGTAGGCAAAGTTGAAGCCGGTATCCCTGAAGACCATCCGTTAAACCCCGCTACCATTGCCGATAATGTGGGCGATAATGTAGGCGATGTGGCCGGTATGGGCGCTGACCTGTTTGAATCCTATGTAGGCTCCATTGTCGGCACCATGGTTCTTGGTGCAGCCTTTATGGTGCCGGGCTTTGTTGATAATTTCAACGGACTTTCGGCCGTGCTGCTGCCGCTTGTACTGGCCGGTGTTGGTATAGTGATGTCTTTCATCGGAACATTTTTCGTGCGTGTTAAAGAAGGTGGCAATCCGCAAAAGGCGCTTAACATGGGTGAGTTTGTTTCATCCGGGATTATGATTGTTGCTTCCTACTTCATCATTACCTCCATGCTTCCGGCACAATGGAACTTTACCGACCCGCTTTATACGGACAGCCAAGGAAACGCCATGGTAAGAACAATGACCGCCATGGGTGTTTTCTGGGCAACAGTTATCGGCCTTATTGCTGGGTTGCTTGTAGGGCTTATTACAGAGTATTATACCGGCATGGGAAAGAAACCGGTGCTCTCCATCGTTCGGCAATCATCAACCGGGGCAGCTACCAACATTATTGCCGGCCTGGGCGTAGGCATGATGTCAACTGCATTGCCAATCATCATTATTGCCCTGTCCATCATTGGTGCATTTTACTTTGGCGGGCTGTACGGAATTGCCATTGCCGCGGTGGGCATGCTTTCAAACCTGGGTATTCAACTTGCCGTTGATGCTTACGGACCGATTTCGGATAATGCCGGTGGCATCGCTGAAATGTCGGAATTACCTAAAGAAGTTCGCTCCCGCACCGATAAACTGGATGCTGTAGGTAACACTACTGCTGCAATCGGAAAAGGATTTGCCATAGCCTCCGCAGCATTAACTGCTCTCGCACTTTTCGGGGCCTTTATGACTACCGCTAAACTGGGTTCGATTGACGTCTCTAAAGCCAATGTTATGGCTGGTTTATTCATCGGTGGTATGCTTCCGTTTGTATTTTCCGCGCTGGCTATGGGCGCTGTAGGCCGTGCGGCCATGTCGATGATTGAAGAAGTAAGGCGCCAGTTCACAACCATACCGGCACTGAAAGCCGCACTCGATGTAATGAAGCGCAATGGCGAGAAAAGTAAAGAAGAGTGGTCGGCCGAAGACCAAAAGATATTTAACGAAGCCGATGGAAAAGCTGAGTACGGCAAATGCGTGGAGATATCAACACAAGCCGCTATCCGCCAAATGGTAGTACCCGGACTGATGGCTGTGATTGCCCCGGTGTTAATTGCATTCCTTCCAGGTTTTGGCGTTGAAGCGTTAGGCGGTATGCTTGCGGGGGTTACCGTTTCAGGCGTACTGATGGCCATCTTTCAATCAAATGCTGGTGGCGCATGGGATAATGCCAAGAAAAGTTTCGAAGAAGGTGTGGAAATAAACGGCCAGAAATTTTATAAAAAATCGGAGCCGCACAAAGCAGCCGTTGTAGGCGATACGGTAGGCGATCCGTTCAAGGATACCTCAGGACCTTCACTCAACATTCTTCTCAAACTCATGTCGGTTGTGGCGCTGGTTATCGCCCCGCTGCTGGCGCCCGAAAGTACAACATCCCGGGCACAAACCGGAGAAACGAAACCAAAAATGGAGGTGATAAGCGTTAGCCCGATCGACTCCCCGTCTAAATAATGTGGATTTCATGTCCGACAAAGAACCCTGACTTACCGGTCGGGGTTTTTTCATTAATTTTCAGCATGGCAAGACTATTCCTTATTTTTCTGGTTGTAGCCGAAGTTTCAGCCCAATCGGTTTTAGGGAGGTGGAAAACCATTGATGATGCCTCGGGCGAGGTTAAATCGGTTGTTGAAATATTCGAACGCAACGAAAAGGTATACGGCCGTGTGATTCAAACGTTTCCGAAGCCCGGAGAAAACCCCGACCCGGTTTGCACCAAATGCGATTTGGATGACGAACGGTATAACAAAAAGATTATTGGTATGGAGATAATGAAAGACCTTATAAAATCCGGCAGTGAATATAAAGACGGAAATATTCTTGACCCGGAGAATGGCAAGGTTTACCGATGCAAACTATGGGTTGAAGGCGCTACCCTTAAATTACGGGGGTATTGGGGACCATTTTGGCGTACCCAAACCTGGGTAAAAGCCGATTAATCCGTTCATGTAACATTTTACCGATAATATAGTACATTAATCCGCGTTTACGGTTACCAAATTAACTCACGATGGTATTCAGGTCGAGCTCTGCAATGGACGAAAAGGAAATTTTCGAGCGCATCTGTAAAGGTGATGAACGAGCTCTGGAGTTCTTATACAAAAAATACTACCGGATGATGACCAAAATGGTCATAACCAACAGTGGTACCGAAGAAGAAGCCCGGGATATCTACCAGGAAGCCCTGGTGGTCTTCTGGCAGAAGGCTGTATCGGGCAAACTGGTGCTTACCTCCAAAATGAGCACGTTTATTTACAGTATTTGCCAGAATCTTTGGAGAAAAGAACTTGACCGGAAAAAACGGCTATCGAATGAGGAAAAAGACCAGCCCGTTACCATTGATACCGAGAGCGAAGAACGGAACAAAATCATCGCCCGGTGTATTGACCAGTTAGGCGACACCTGCAAAAAGGTTCTGATGTACTACTACTTCGAAGAAATGTCGATGCAGGAGATAGCCGACAAACTCGGGTTTGCCAATACCGATACCGCAAAAACAAAAAAGTATAAGTGCAAACAAAAATTGGATGAATTAATTAAAGCTCAGTATTCTGAGCTGGACTTTTTAGATTAGAACATGGCCTCAGAAAACGACATAAAATTACTGGACGACTACCTGGCCAACCGGTTATCAGGGCAGGAAAAGACAGCCTTTGAACAGCGGTTGCAGGGTAATCCTGAACTGCAGCAGGAATTAAAATTCCAGCAGGAACTCATCCAGGGTATACGGCAAGCCCGGGTTGCCGAACTGAAAGCCATGCTGAATAACGTTCCCGTTGCACCGGCTAACGTAGGCACCGCTTCAGTTGCGGCTAAAATCATTTCTTCCATTGTTGTAGTCGGTGTTGTTTCAACAGCACTGTATTTTTATTTCGGTGCAAAAGAGCCAGAACAAATACCGGCAACAGAAGAAAAAACCGAAAATACGCCAGCCTCTGAACAATCCTCGCCCCGGGAGGAAGTGAGTACACCAGATGAATCCGTTAACCCGGAAGCTTCAAAACCTACTGAAATAACTGTACCGAAAGAAAATACTCCGGCAACTCAACCAAAACTGGAAGTGTATACCCCGGAAATTGAAGCAGAAGAACTGCAGGCACAAAAAGAACATGCCCAGTTGGATATCATCGCTCGTGCCTTCGTCACTTCTTCCATTGAAGTAGAAACGGAAGAAGGTACCCGCAAATACGGCTTCCATTATATGTTTAAAGACAACAAACTGGTGTTGTACGGCTCGTTCGAAAACAACCTGTATGAAATACTTGAGTTTATTGCCGGTGAGCAGCGTACCGTGTTCCTCTATTATAACAGTACCTACTACCTGCTTGATCTTGACAAAACATCGCCAACGCCATTAGTGCCTATTAAAGACAAAGCCTTGCTGAACAAGCTGAAACAATACCGTGGCAACTGATTATCAAAACCCCGCTGACCGCGGGGTTTTTTATTTAGGTTTGGCATCACTTCAGGGTTTTCAAATGAAGGCAACCAACAATCCGGCATACCTGCTTTCCGGAATTTAATTCTAACTTTGCCCGATGCACAAAAGTTCAGGTAAGAAGAAACTCGGCAGCTATCCGTTGGTGGGTGTTATTGTGAGCATTACCCTGGCACTTTTTGTAACCGGGTTGTTTGGTGTGCTTATAATTTATTCCAGCCAATTGGAAAAACTGGTGCGGGAGAATGTCCGGGTACAGGTTTACCTGAAGAACGGGCTTACTGAAAGTCAACGCGCCCAGATAGAAAAAAAGCTGGAAACCCTTCCCTACCTCATTAAACCTGCGGGCCAGGCTGCACCCGTCCGGTTTATTTCGAAAGATGAAGCCGCAAAAAAGTTTATTGCCGAAACCGGGGAAGACTTTACTAAATTTCTTGGCGAAAATCCGCTGCACGATGCTTACCTGATTACCATTGCGCCCGATTACCATACCACCGAAAGCCTTTCTAAAATAAAAAAGGAGATTGAGAACATGAGTGGAATATTCCAGGTATACTATGTTGAAGAACTTATTACGGCCATCAATAATAATGTAACGCGAATAAGCCTTGTGCTGATTAGCCTGATCGCCATTTTCATGATCATTGTCATTCTGCTGATTAACAATACCATCCGGCTGGCGCTCTTCTCCCAGCGGTTTCTTATTCGCAGCATGCAACTGGTTGGCGCAAAAAACTGGTTTATTCAAAAACCCTTTGTTATTCGGGCCATGCTCTATGGCCTGGTTGGGGGCTTACTTGCTTCCGCAGGTTTGGCGGCAGTTATTGAAACGGCTAACCGCAAAGTTAACGATCTCAAGGAACTCCAGAACTTTCCTTTGTTGCTGATGCTGATGGGAACCCTGGTTATCCTGGGTGCACTGATTTCAACGGTTAGCACACAGGCATCCATTCGTAAATACCTGCGCATGTCGTTAGATGATTTATACTGAACTTGTTATGGAACATAAATTACCTTTTACCCGAAAGAATTACCTTTTAATGATTGCCGGCCTCATAACCCTGGCGCTTGGCCTGGTTATTATGGCGATGGATACCGAACCCCACGGTTTTGGCTTCCTGGGTTTAACACTGGGACCGGTAATCGTAGTTACCGGTTTCATTATTCAGATTTTTGCAATCCTGTACCGCACCGACCGCAAAAACTAAGGCTATTCAATGTCGGTTATCCAGGCTATCATTCTGGCCATTATTGAAGGACTCACTGAATTTCTCCCGGTCTCCTCTACAGGGCATATTATCATCGGCTCGTCCCTTATGGGAATTGCAGCCGACCCGTTTACCAAATTGTTTACAGTGGCCATCCAGTTTGGCGCCATACTTTCGGTAGTGGTGTTGTATTGGAAAAAATTTTTTCAATCGGTTGATTTCTACCTGAAACTATTGATTGCATTCCTCCCTGCCGCAATTATCGGACTAACCCTCGATTCATACATCGACACCTGGCTTGAACGGGTTGACGTAGTCGGTTATGCACTTGTAGTTGGCGGAGTTTTCTTTTTGTTTGTTGATACGGTATTCGCGCAAAATGAAAAAAAAATCGATCAGCGTATTACAAACCCCGTTGCCCTGAAAATAGGATTGTTTCAGTGCCTTGCGCTTGTTCCGGGTGTTTCCCGGTCAGCCGCTACAATTATCGGTGGACTGGCCCAACACCTGAATAAAAAAAATGCAGCTGAATTTTCATTCTTCCTGGCAGTACCAACTCTGTTTGCAGCAGCATCATACAAGCTTTTCTCGTTTGCAAAATCAGGTGCAACTATTTCATCGCACGATGCCCTGCTGCTTGTTATCGGCAATGTGGCTGCCTTTGCAGTTGCCATGCTGGCCAT
>JAGUUF010000387.1 GCA_020063545.1 Cytophagales bacterium | reverse complement strand
GGACAAAAGAATGCGTATCTCGTTGCAGATGATATTGAGTACGGTATTGGAAACAAAATCCCCTTATGGCTTTTTGGCTTTCTTTATTAACGTAGTCTTTAATTGTGCTGCAGATTCCGGTTGGTACTAAGCTTTAATAATCCCCAAGTTCGGTAGCTTCTAATTGAGCCATGGCTTTGGCAAACTCGTCATCGTTGGGCGCCACGCCATGCCACTTGTGCGAGCCCATCATAAAGTCAACACCATAACCCATTTCGGTGCGCATCAGGTTGAGTACGGGCTTTCCCTTTCCGGTTAATGATTTAGCTTTCTCTAAACCCTGGATTACCTCTTCAAGGTTGTTGCCGTTGAATTCCTGTACTTCCCATCCGAAGGCTTCGTATTTGGCACGCAGGTTTTTAAGGTCGATAATATCTTTAACCGGCCCGTCAATCTGCTGGCCGTTGTAATCAATGGTGGCAACCAGGTTGTCAACCTTGTGGTGAGCGGCATACATGGCGGCTTCCCACACCTGGCCTTCCTGCTGCTCGCCATCGCCCATCAGCACGTAAACAAAATGATCGTCCTTGTTCAATTTTTTTGCCTGAGCGGCACCAACAGCAACAGAAAGTCCCTGACCCAGGGATCCCGAAGCAACCCGTACCCCGGGCAAACCTTCGTGCGTGGCCGGGTGCCCTTGCAACCGTGAATTGATAAACCGGAAGGTGGAAAGTTCTTTTACATCGAAGTAACCTGCACGCGCCAGGGTGGAATACCATACTGGTGAAATGTGACCATTCGATAGGAAGAAGATGTCTTCACCAATACCATCCATGTCGAAGCCGGGTTTTCTTCGCAGGATGTGAAAGTACATAGCTACAAAAAACTCGGTGCATCCCAACGATCCGCCCGGGTGGCCGCTCTGGCAGGCGTGCACCATGCGCACAATGTCGCGCCTTATCTGGGCGCATAATTTTTTCAGGTAAGCGTAATCAGGTTGGGGCATAGGCAGGGTAGTGGTTAATCCGGGGGTGAAGATACCGTGCCCTCCTTCAAAAATCAAAAATCAGTATTCTTGGTCGGCTATTTTCTTTTTCTTTTAGCCGTCTTACTGGCAGTTGCTTTCTGTTTAGCGGGTGTTTTTTTAACAGGTTTACGGGCAGTTGTTCCCATGCCTTTCAGTATCTGGTCGGTATGGTTCCTGGTATCAACTTTCTCAATTACTTCTTCAATTACACCCTGTTCATTGATAACGTAGGTAACGCGGGCAGTGCCCATGTACTTTCGGCCGTACATGGATTTTTCTACCCAGGTGCCGTATTTGTTGTGAACGGTTTTATCCACATCGGCCAGCAGCCTGAAGGGCAGCTTTTCTTTGGCGATAAACTTCTGGTGCGATTTTTCGCTGTCGGTACTTACGCCCAGTACTTCGTAACCCAGCTTTTGCAGCAGCTTATAATTGTCGCGCAGATTGCACGCCTCGGCTGTGCAGCCGGGGGTCTGATCTTTCGGGTAGAAGTAGAGTACAACTTTCTTTCCTTTAAAGTCGGAAAGTTTTACCGCTTTCCCCTCCTGGTCGGTGGTGGTAAAATCGGGGGCTTTTGCTCCTGCTGTAAGCATATCAGTTGATGGTTTGTTTAAATACCTGTTTATTACCTGCGTTGTCGGATATAGTCAGTACAAATTCGCCTTGCAGCAACATATTTCTTTTCAGGGTTTCCGATTCGATGGTATAGGTTTTTTCATCGTAATTCATTAACAACCATTGCCCGTTAATTGTTGCCTCAATGGAGGCAATGCCGGAAAGGTTGTCACGGATTTTAAACCGTGCACCATACCGGTTAACCTGTTGTGGAGTAATGGTGGGCGGAACAGTATCTGTAAGTAATGCAAACGTACCAAAGTCGCGCGTGGTGAACTGGATTTTTCCATGTGCCCAGGCACCTGCCTCGAAGACATAGCCTTTTCCGTTTTTACGATAAACGTGGGTTTTTTCAGGAATAGAATAGCTGCGGGCGGGTTTTAGCGTTACCTTAATTCCCTGGCGCAGCGGAACGTTCGGGTCGCCAATTTGAAATAACTCGATGCTGTCTGTTGTGGCAGCATACGAAGTTGAGAAATACAGCGTATCGTAGGCGGCCCTTGACGGGAACTGGATATCGGCATGCGCAGAGTAATAAGTGAACTCCTTACCCGGAAAAATTCTTGCCTGAACCGGTGGGATGAGCCGCTCACCGCAAATGTTTATGGAGTCGGGCAGGGGTTGCCGAAGGTCGATGAGGTAAACTGTTGTTGCCGAGTTTAAATAAGCCGGGTCTATCACCGAAGGCTCTCCCTTTTTCCATGCAAGGGTATTCTTCGGGCAGGTTTTAGTGGTAATTATCCAGGTATTTTCCTGGATTGAGGATGCAGTGGTTTCAACCGGCCCCATCCATTTTACCAGGTTTACCGGTTTGCTGTGTTGCAGGTTCAGCCGCAGCGTGCTGCTGTTTCCGTGCGTGTCGGACAACAAAATTTTCACGGGCATTTGCGCATCGGGTTTTACGCCAATTTTACCGTTTCGGGTTGCGCTGTAAAAGCCCAGTTGGTTGCCGTCATCAACATACAGTTTATAAAACCGGGAACCATCGGTGCGCAGGGTTTTAAAATCCATTACGGTAAACACGGCCCGGCCTTCGTTCAGGTTCAGCTGGTTAATGGCCTGGCTGAACACCCGCTGGCTGTCGGCAAACATTTCGATGTAATTTACACCGCATTTGTAGTTGGGATTATTCACCACATCGTAGGCAAGCAGTTCGATGCCGATGGTGCCGTGCGCCAGTATGGGCTGGGGGAGCACGTATTCCCCATTGGTTTTAGTTACATAAAACTCAAACCGTCCGAATTGGTCGTTGATGCGCGAGTCTATGTCAAGGGTTTTGAGCGCAACTTTTCTTACAACAGGTGGGGTGTTATCAGCAACTTCAGAAAATTTGAAATGGAGCGGGTCGAGTGCGCGGTTGTTTTCATTGCGGATGTCGAAGTGCAGGTGCGGTCCGGCCGAGGAACCCGTGTTGCCGGCAAACGCAATGGTATCGCCACGGGATACGGTAAACTGATCTTTTCGGAAGTAAAGGTCAACGGAGGAAGTTTTTCTGCGGTAACGTTCTTTACGAACGTATTCATCTACATCATTCTTAAACTTATCAAGATGCCCATACACGGTTGTATAGCCATCCGGATGTTTTACATACATGGCGAGGCCAAACCCGGATGGTGAAATGGTAATCCGAGAAATGTAACCGTTGTTGGCCGCCCGTACCGGCCATCCGATTTCGTTGAGCGTGCGGATGTCGATGCCGGTGTGAAAATGCGTGTTGCGAAGTTCACCCATGGTGCCGGCCAAAGCAGCAGGTTGTCCGGGTTTTATGGGGAACAGGTATGCTGACGCAGCCGGAGGACTGTCGGCTTCGCTGAACTGGGCGTAACCTGCCAGTGAGTAACTTACCAGCCACGCACACAAAAGCCCATCACTTAACTTCAAATTCCAGCAGTTTTTCATCTTCAATGTATGCCGCAAGCACATTGCCGGGTTTAACCGGACCAACCCCTTTTGGGGTTCCGGTAAAAATCAGGTCACCGGTACGCAGGGTAAAAAATTTCGATAAGTAAGCGATTATGTAATCAAAACTAAAAATCATTAAGCCGGTATTGCCTTGCTGTTTCAAAGCCCCATCAACGGTTAAACGAAAATTTATATCGGATAAGTTCTTAAAATTACCTACCGGGATGAATTTATCTGAAATCGGAGCTGACCCGTTAAATCCTTTGGCGATGTCCCACGGCAGGCCCTTTTCTTTTGCCCTGGTTTGCAGGTCGCGGGCGGTAAAATCTATTCCGATACCGATGCTGTCATAGTACTTGCCGGCAAATTTTTCCTGGATGTTTTTTCCTTCTTTGCTGATGCGCAGGATAAGTTCAACTTCATGGTGGATGTCGGTTGAAAAATCGGGGTAATAAAAAGGCTCGTTATTCCGCAGGAGGGCCGTGTCGGGTTTGGTAAAGATTACCGGTTCATCCGGCCGTTCGTTATTTAGTTCCCGGATGTGCTCTACATAGTTGCGGCCAATG
>JAGUUF010000027.1 GCA_020063545.1 Cytophagales bacterium | reverse complement strand
TACCGGCCCCTGAAAAATTCGGACTGCAAAAAGTCCGTAAGAAAAAGGAAAATGCCTACCCAAAACCCGGCCAACTTAACTTATTTGGCGGCCGGGTAATTAAACTAAACCGGCTTTCAACCTTTGAAGAGGCGTTGATGCTGGATGAGGCCGGTAGTGTTGACCAGGCTAAAGTACTTTACCAAAAAGCAATTGAAGAAAATGACTTTACAGCAGATGCCTGGTGCAACCTGGGTATAATCGAATCCCAGTCGGGTAACCACGCACGGGCCATTGATGCGTTTACAAAATGCCTGAGTAATGACCCTCGCCACTACGAAGCGCACTATAACCTTGCTAATCTTTATGCTGAAGTTGGTAACTATGCCCTGGCTAAAGTTCACTATGCCATTGCCTCCGAAATAGAACCGGCATTTCCGAACAGCTACTTTAACCTTGGCCTTACCCTGGCCATGAACCGGGAATATGAGGAAGCCGTTCGTGTTCTGAAGAAATATTGCAGCCTTACGCCACCAGAAGAACACAAGCAGGCAACCGAATTGATTAATCAACTCGCTTCGATTGCAGGCTAACTATACCAGCCAGAAGGTTACCAGAAATAATAACAGCCTGTACGCCTCCAGCGCAAGAAAAAGCCCCAGGATAACCAGCAGGCTCTTAACCCACAGGCGCTTTCCCTGCTGCCCGTAAAACGTTGCCGAGGCCCGGTAAACAAAGTACAGGTTTGTGGTAATGAAAATACCCGTTAACATATTCTCATTCAGGTAACCCTGCCACGGAAGATTACCAAACCTGAACAGCCAGCTAACCATCCAAAGCAAGGCCGAGAGCAGAATCGCATTAATGAAGATGTTGAAGCAGGCAAGTTCAACTGAAAGCGTAACATGGTCGGTAAAATACCGGTTTCTTTTCATTAGGTATATCAGGCTCAGTGGGATGGAAGCAAGCAGCACATAGAGTACAACAAGCAATTTGGCAAGACTTGTTGATTTAGTATTATACATCAGCTCATACCCCTCAAGACTCATTCCTGCCCGGGTAACCTTATCAATAACCAGCGTTCTTACCCAACTGCTGTGAAAAAGAAAATACATCTGCGTTCGAAGGGAGGAGTTAAAAAGCTGAAGTACCGGAAACAGGAAATAGATAAGGTTTAATATGAAAAACAACTGAAGCGGCCTGAGGTAATTTACCCTGCGGCCATCGGCATATTCTTTCGAAAGGAAACCCGGGTTTTTAATAATCAACCAGAGTGTTTTTACAAACCGGTTATCGGCAAAGGTTATGGCTATAAGGATGTTGGAAAGAAAAGCCCTCATTGACCTGTCTTTCGGCTCAATAATCTTTTCCCCACACAGGTTGCAGTACAGGCCGGTAAACTGGTTGCCACAGCTTTTGCAGGTGTGGGTAATGTGTTGCGTTTCCATTGTTCGAAGATATTACAATTTATGCCGGGCCATGATTTTTCGGGCACGCGAACGAAAACCGGCCGAAGCGTATGGAAGCTGGTCTTCCAGAATATGAACAAGCTCCCTTGCCAGGGGAGGCTGCCGTTGAGCTATGTTCGAAATAACCGTCATGGAAAATACTTTAACCGCGATTGATTCAGCCGGGTTGCCAAGAAAGCCAAAGCATACTGAAACTGCCTTGCCCTGAACACTATCCGGCAGGTCAATAAACTGCAGCAGCCTGACGATGTTACGTTTTAACGGTACGGGGGCGTCTTTTTGCGAGGCTACCCGCAGCAACTGCCTGAGGTAGGGCTTCACCAGAGCCGGGTTTTGCTCAACACAACAACTTAGTGGCAACGCTGCCCGCTGTGTTACCCGGTAGGGCCCGCGCAGAAACAACTGCATTAATTGGCTAAAGTGTTCGGGCTTTTCCAACACAAATGCGGCAATCTTAGTTATTCGGGCTTTGGTATTTGCCGAAAGTAGCTCTTTCTCAAGGTTCATAGGTTAGAAATGCATAAATATTTAAACCTTAACATATTGATTTATAGTATTTTTACTATATTGTATTGATTTTTTAGTTTAATATAAACCTGATGTGCTATGGAAATACTTTTTGCCATCGTTTCTATCCTGACTTTTGAGCTTGGCCTGTGCCTGTTCTGCTTTATTAAGAAGTCAACACAGGCGTTTGTTCCCCGGTAACAAAGTTACCAATGGGGAATTATGGGAAGGCTTAACTTTCGCAAATGGTTCGCTCGACTGAAAAGCTGGACACCTTTACCGTTTCCGACTCAGTAGGTGCGGTTTCCTGTTTGCTTACCTTACCGCCTGACCCGCTTGCCGTGTTCGTGTTGGCACATGGTGCCGGTGCCGGCATGCGCCACTCTTTTATGCAACGGATTGCCGATGAACTTGCCGGTAATCGGGTTGCGGTAATACGGTATAATTTTCCTTTTGCCGAGCATAAGAAGAAGCGTCCTGACCCGCCTGCAATTGCCATGGATACAGCTAAGGCTGCAATTGAATATGCTGATAACAAGTTTTCAAACCTTGCATTGTTTGCCGGAGGAAAATCATTCGGAGGTCGGATGACGTCTCAGTTTATTTCACACAACGCAACCGTAAAGGTAAATGGTCTGGTCTTTCTCGGGTTTCCGCTTCATCCACATGGAAAACCCGGAACAGACAGGGCGGCCCATCTTTCGCGGGTAAATATACCGATGTTATTCCTCCAGGGAACAAACGATGCGCTGGCTAAGATTGAACTAATTAAACAGGTCTGTTCAGGGTTGCCTGGAGCAGTACTTAAAATCTATCCGGGGGCTGACCACTCTTTTAAGTCACCAGCACAGGACATCATGCCTTTACTTGCCGGTTCTATCGCTGCCTGGATGGCCGAAATCACAAAGAGTAAATAGTTTCGGGTGTTCATTTACGATGCCCGTTGCCTTGCGATAAATATCAAATGGCTATATGATGTTTATCAGTGAAGGGTTTAATTAGCATTGATATTTTACCTGCACGTTACTGATAAAATGAAGCGAATAGGAATCTGGATAGACTCACGCGAGGCGTTGGTTGCAACGATAGGTGATACCGGAATTACGTATGACCGGATTTACTCTGGCGTAGATAGTAAACCCCGATTTAAGGGTGAGACCTCGCGAAAATCGAAGCGCATGCTGGGGTTTGACTACGAGACATCTCAGCAAGCGCATGTTAACGAGGAAATGAGGCGATACATCAAAACGATAGCCGAATACCCGGGGCAATCAGCGGCTCAACTTTACATTACCGGTCAGGGCCAAGTGCGGTTGGCGCTGGAGAAAGAACTGATGAAGAATAAACGCGTTCAGATAATCAAAAACGATCCCCTCGGCAATTTGTCGCTGAACCAGAAACTCGAGCGATTCAGAAAATTTTTTGAATCGGAGAAAAACTAATTTTTACCCGGTGACTTTTCCATGGGGCACTCCTCAATGCGGCTCCATTCCTGCATGGAACCATCGTAAAGTTTCATAGTGTAGCCCAAGGCCCGGCCGGCCAGGTAAACCACACTTGCCGATTGGCCGATAAAACAATAGGAGACCAGTTCTTTATCTTTCGCGGGTGCTACCGGGGCAAAGTACGCCTGAAGTGAGTCAGCCGGCTTAAAAAAATTATTGGTGTTGATTAGCTCGGTGTAAGGGATATTCTTTGCACCGGCAATGTGCCCGTCACGCGGGTAGCCGGAGGGCTCACCATCGTAAAACCTTTTCAGGCGGCATCTACAATGGTGGACGCTCCTGTACTCAGTTTATCCTGCACATAAAACCGGTCAACCAGCAAGCCGGTTGGTTTGGCTTTGAAATTTCCTTTTTTAACCGCAGGTAACTCTTTGGTAACCGGGTAGCCTTCCTTTTTCCAGGCTTCAAGGCCACCGTTTAAAAACGAAACCTGGCCTTGTAAACCCAGGTGCTCAAGCGTAAGGAACATACGTGCCGTTGGGCCAACTTCATTTTCGAACGTGGCACAATACAATGTGCGAGTTGGACGAAACGCAAGACCCTGAAGTATTTCAGTCGCCTTTGCAGGATCAGGGGCGTTGTAGCTTCCTTCCGGTGAGTCGGGCGCAAGCCAGCCGGGCCATAGAAAACGGGCCCCGGCAATGTGTTCCTTCTCGTAATCGAGGCGGAGGGCATTAACCTGCAGAATGACCAGGTTAGGTTTCGAAATGTTTTCCTTCAGCCACTTCACATCTACCAGTACCGGTGTTTGTTGAGCCTGTGAAAAGGAAAATCCAATTGCCATAAGGGCCACCAAAGCAAATCGTTTCATATTGAAATAAGTTTTATACCTTCAGGCGATAACCAAAGATAGCTTATTTTAACGGATAACATTCTGATGAAGTTATAACCTTCATATGACGTTGGATAAAATTCTCGGTATTCAATACCCCATCATCGTGGCCCCCATGTTTCTTATTTCCAACACGGCCATGGTAAAGGCTGCATTATCAAGCGGAGTAACAGCCGCTTTTCCTGCATTGAACTACCGTACCGAGGCTGAACTTCGGGCAGCAATCCTTGAAATAAAGGCTGCCTCCGGTAACCCGTTTGGTGTAAACCTTATCGTAAACAAATCGAACCCGAAATACCGGTCACAATTGAAAACATTGCTGGACCTTAAGGTAGATTTCATCATTACATCGCTGGGAAACCCGAAAGAAGTGATCGATACCTGCAAACCGCTGGGGATCAAAGTTTTCTGCGATGTGGTTGACCTGGAGTATGCAAAAAAGGTTGAAGCCCTCGGTGCCGATGCCGTTATTGCCGTGAATAATCGGGCTGGCGGGCATGCAGGAAAAATTTCCCCGCAGGATTTAATCCGGTTGTTGAAGCAACATATCCGCATACCCATTATTTCGGCCGGTGGCATTGCTACCGGGAAGGACATACGGCAGGCCATTGACTGGGGTGCGGCCGGTGTTTCGGTCGGAACAATTTTTATTGCCAGCGAGGAGTCGCCCGTTTCGCAGGAGTACAAACAGGCCTGCATAGATTATGGCGAAAAGGATATTGTGCTCACTACCAAAATGTCGGGTTCGCCACTAACGGTTATCAATACACCCTATGTTCAGAAGTTAGGCACAAAAGCCTCGTGGCTTGAACGCATGATAAATTCAAATAAGAGGCTTAAGAAGTATGCAAAAATGATCCTCGCCCTGAGGGGGATGAAGGCTGTTGAAAAGGCTGCTTTTGGCGCTACGTATAAAACGGTTTGGTGTGCCGGGCCTGCCATCGAACATGTTCATGCCATCAGGCCGATAAGCAGTATTCTGAAACAGCTTACCTCCGAGTATGGGCATTCAACATGAAATAGTAAATTTGATTTTGACCTTTAGTGTATGGAACAATTCCTGGAATTTTTCGATTCAATGCCCACCTGGCAACGCGGAGCGTGGGTTCTGATTTGCCTTTTATTTTGTTGGATACTGGAAGGAAATTTTCCGCTTTTTACGTTTAACTACCGCAAGTGGAAACACGCAGGAGTAAATTTTGTGTTTCTTTCAACCACGCTCATCATTAATACCTTGTTTGGCCTGGCTACTGTTGGTGTTTTTGAATGGACCAGCCGGAAACAGGTTGGCCTAATCTACCTTATTGACCTGCCGGTTTGGGTTGAGTTGCTCATCTGTATCCTGCTTTTTGAGCTTGTAGCCCAGTATTTTATTCATTTTTTATTGCACAAGTACAAATGGATGTGGAAGTTCCACATGGTGCATCACAGCGACACCCACCTTGACGCAACCAGCGGCACGCGCCACCATCCGGGCGATTTTGCCATGCGCGAACTATTTGCATTGATAGTTGTAGTTGTTACCGGAGCACCGCCCGCGTATTACTTTTTCTACCGGATACTTACCGTGTTCTTCACCTACTTTACCCACGCTAACATTTACCTGCCGGTATGGCTTGACAAGCCCCTGAGTTACATTTTCATTACCCCGAATGCCCATAAATTTCACCATCATTATAAGCGGCCGTGGACCGATTCGAACTTTGGTAACATGTTTTCGATTTGGGACAGGCTGTTCGGTACCTTCGTTTACGATGACCCCAAAAAGATACGGTACGGCTTAGATGTATTGGATGACAACACCGATGAGAATATCGGGTTTCAATTTAAAATCCCGTTCAACAAATCAATAAAAACCGATTACTGAAGTGCAATGGGAGCGGCCAGGCAAGCCGGAGGAATGTTGAACGCATCAACCAGGGGCACCGCATCCGATCGGATATCCCAGCAAAGCTGGTTAAATAACTTACGGATGGCTTTAGTCTTCACGCCTTCCATATACCCTTGCTCAAGGTACCATCCCTTGTTCTTTTCCAGTTGGGAAATGGCGTAGAGGTTATACAATTTGCGCAGTACTAACTGGCATTTTTCATCCTGCGTTTTCTCAACGGCAAGGTGGAACTGCTCAAGTATAATTCGTTCTACATAGGCAAAACCAACCTGCACCAGGTGGTGCTGGCATACATTAAAGGCATCGAACGAGTCCATGCCGTCATCAATGTGGCGCTTCAGGCGTTTGGCAACCGAAACAAGAATGTCACGCTCACGGTAACGAAATGCATTCTGATGAAATTCAGGGTCAAGCAGGTGGTCCTCATCAGTATTGCGAACAATAATGGGGTTCATTTCAGTAATAGAAGTTGCTGCCTGGCTTGCCAGGAAATTGAGCAATCCGAAGGCACTCATGCTGCTAAACTCCTGCTTAAATTCGGTTAGCCGGCTTTTCGCTACCAGTTGCATGAGCACGGTATTATCACCTTCAAACGTTGTGTATATGTCGGTATCGTTTTTTAAACTTCCGATGCGGTTCTCAAATAAATAGCCCTTTCCGCCACACGCTTCGCGGCATTCTTGCAGCGTTGCCGTGGTATTCCAGGTGGCCCATGCTTTTAACCCGGCTGCCAGTGCTTCTATTTCCTGCATCTCTTCTTCGGTGCGTTCAACAAAACGTTTTGTAAGGTATTGAAGGGCAAAGTGCAGGGCGTAGGCATTGGCCAACAGGGGCATAAGCCTGCGCTGGTGTGTGCGGTAATTGAGAATGGGTACTTCGGCTGCGCCTTCGGGGCCAAACTGCCTCCGTTTGTCACCGTAGCGGATGGCAATGGTGAGCCCGGCTTTTGAAGCCGCATTTCCCGAACGGGGTATCCCGATACGTCCGCCAACCAATGTGCCGAGCATGGTAAAAAACCTTCGGTTATCGCTGGTAATCGGGCTTTCAAATTGCCCGTCATCACTTACCCGGGCAAACCGGTCGAGCATGTTTTCTTTGGGTATCACTACATTATTGAAATAGATAACCCCATTGTCAACGCCATTAAGTCCCAGCTTTCTGCCGCAGTCTTCAATGGTTATTCCGGGTAACAGGTTTCCGTGTTTATCGCGAAGCGGAACGATAAATGCATTTACGCCAAAGTCTTTCCCATCAACAATCAGCTTGGCAAACACGGTGGCCATACGGCCGTGAAGTGCGGCATTGCCGATGTATTCCTTGCGGGCGCTTTCATGCGGTGTATGGATGGTGAATGTTTTGTTATCGTGATTATAAATTGCCGTTGTTTCCACCCCCCGAACATTTGAGCCGTGACCGGTTTCCGTCATGGCAAAGCAGCCGGGCAGTTCGAGTGTGCCAATCTCTTTCAGGTATTTTTTATGATGCTTTTCAGTTCCAAGGAAATACACACTCATTCCCCACAAGCCAAACTGAACACCAAACTTCACCACCAGGCTCAGGTCGTGGTAGCTCAATGTCTCCATTACGGTAAAGTACTCGGCCATTCCGTTTATTCCACCGTATTCTTTCGGGTAGGCCAGTGCACCGAAGCCCTGGTTGGCCAGCAGTTTCGCCCAGTGCAATACTTTTGATCGGTATTCCTCCAGGTTATCAGTTTCAAGGTAAGCAAACTCAGGATCGGAGAGTATGGTTTTTACCCGGTTGATGAGGTCAGCCTGATCGCCATCCAACATGTTGGTCATGGCGGCCACATCGAATGTATGCTGAGTAGTTTGCTTTTGGGTAATGGAGGTGCGGTATTCGGGGTGAAAGGCATAGGTGGCTTCGCGCCCGATTAATCCTAAAGCCTGGTCAATGCCCTTCAGTGAACGTATGGCTTCTTCGGGTATGTTTACTTTTCCGGAAGCATGAAGTTGGACAAGTTTAATACCAATATCAGCCAGCGAATCGGTGGCGGTTGTCTGCACTTTAAGAATTTCGCCTAACCAGTTCTTTAATTCGTAGGGGGTGGGAGGCTTTGCCGGGTTAATCAGAGACCTGAGAAACTCACGCTCGTCATCCGTAAGCCAGCGTTGGTTATCAATGAGGTTCTCCAGGCTTTTGATTTCGGATGGTGTAAGCACGGCATCAGCCCACACGGTGTACATTACCGGCAGAAACAAGAAAAGTTTCGGGTTATTCTTAGCCTGAAGCGAATGCATCATAATAGAAGGGCAGGGTAATTACATTAACCGCGCTTCAACGGTAATGGAAGTTTTCAGTAATTTGGAAATTGGGCAATTAACCTCGGCATTTTTTACGCATTCATCAAACTTTTCTTTGCTTATGCCGGGTACTTTTGCCTGCAGCACCAAATGCGATTGCGTAACATTGCCGCTGTCGAGCGTAACGATGCAGTCAGTTTTCAGTTCTTCAGAGGTAAAGCCGGCTTCGCCAAGCACGAAGCTGAGTTTCATGGTAAAACACCCGGCATGAGCTGCGGCAATCAGTTCTTCGGGGTTAGTGCCAATGCCGCTCTCGAATCTGGAACTATACGAGTATTGTGTTTTATGCAGCACGGTACTCTGCGTGCTCAGGTAACCGCTGCCTTCCTTTCCGGAACCGCTCCACACGGCTGTAGCTTTTCTTCTGATGCTCATAATGCTTTTTATTTGGTTGGCCCTACTAAGTTACGGCAATAAACAGATATTTTGCAGCAAATCACCAACTACTTACCTGCTATGAAAACGATTTACCTGCTATTTGCCGTGCTGGGGTTTGTTGCCCCCAATATTTTTGTGGCCATTGAATCGGTTGAAACCGGCAATGTATTACTTTGGCTTGACCCGCCAGCGACCATAAGAGGCATGTTTGGTAACCGGATTTCCACTGCTTTTATCGTTGACCTGCTGGTTGTCGTGTATATTTTCTTTTTCTGGACGTATCACGAAGCCAGGCAGTATAAAATCAGAAACGTGTGGGTTATCTGGGTTTTAACGTTGCTGTTTGGAATGGCCGGCACTTTTCCTTTGTTTCTCTATTTGCGTGAAAAAGTCAAAAAAAGTCAAGCACTACAGGCATGAACCAAAAAAAGCACTGGAATAAAATTGCACAAACCTACAACGAGGAGATTTTTGATGTTTTCAAATCAGATAAAAACAAAATACTTACCGGTTTTTTCAACAAGTACGCGGACAAAACCAAGCATGCACTTGATTTCGGCTGCGGTAACGGAAAAGCATTTCCTTACCTGGCGCCTCGCTTTAAACAGGTAACCGGAATGGACATTTCCGATGAATTGCTGAAGCAGGCGCGGAACAGACCATTTCAGAACGTTACCTGCTTGCAAGCCGATCTTACTGATCTAAAACAAACGCTTCCGAAGGCTGATTTTGTTTTTTGCTGCAATGTTATCATGCTGCCTGAGTTTGAAAAGAACCTAAGCATGTTGAAAAACATCAACCGTTCCCTGCGCAAAGGCGGAACGGCAGTTATTATCCTCCCGTCTATGGAGTCGTACCTGTTTGCGGCCTGGCGGCTGATGGAGTGGAACCGGAGGGAAGGGACCTTGCCTGAACAAATTGATCCGGATGAACTGAGCGGCTTCCAGGTAGGCAAAACCGATTTGCTTCAGGGCCTGCTTAAAATTAACGGAGTTACTACCAAGCACTACACAGCCGAAGAACTCCGGGTTATTTTTCCGGTAGCCGGATTGAAAATCATGAGCCTCAATAAAGTGGAATATTCCTGGAATTCAGAATTCAGTTCGCCCCCGAAATGGATGAAGGCCCCGTACCCGTGGGATTGGCTGGTGGAGTGCAGAAAGGTATAAGGCTACCGGATAACTACCCGCACGGTGCGCACTACCCGGCCATTGGTAACCTGTAAAATATACAGGCCGGGTGCCAGGGTACTGCTGTCAATTACAAGTTGTCTTTGGTTTTCTCCGGTCTGGGTTGTAATGGCAGCCTGTTTGCCGAGTTGATCATAAAGCCGAACCTGCGCGGCATGAAGTTCAAAAGAGGCTTTAACGGTGAACGACTCCCTGGCCGGATTGGGGTACACCTGGATGTTATCATTCAACTCGACTGCGACTGATACTACATCGGAGTAGGAAAAGGTCCCATCAAAATCAGTTTGCTTCAGGCGGTAGTAATTAATGCCGGAGAAGGGATTGTCATCAACCACAGCATAGTCGGTGCGGGTGGTTGAGTTGCCCTTGCCCGGTATGGTAGTCAATATGGTCCATTCACTTGCATCGGTTGAACGTTCAACGGTAAAGAAGTCATTATTTGTTTCAGAGGCTGTTCTCCAGGTCAGGTCAACCAGGCTGCCATTGGCTTTTGCCCTGAAATAAACCAGTTCAACCGGCAGGGGAGCGGAAAGGTTGGTATTGCCCAGCGTAAACCGGTCGCCATTCTGAAGGTTAATTCCGGTAAAGGTAATCACGCTTCCGGCCAGGGTCCCTGCGCCAATGGGTGTTACATCGTTATCGGCAAAGCCATCGCCATCGCGGTCAATAAGCAGGCGAAGAGCCGAGCCAATCGGGCTGCCCGGCAAACTGCTGATATCAAACGATATGGATACATTGCCCACATCGCCAACTTCACTTACCCGCCATACCCGGTTTAGCCGTTCCTTGATAATCACATTGTCAATGTCAACGAAATTGCTGGTCATGCTGGCATTGTCATGGCCCCACATCAGGAATTCGTTATTGGAAAGTGACGGAGGGCTTTGAATAACCATGCGCACGATACCCGTGCCGCGGGCGTCAACGTGCCGAGATCCATCGCTCGCTTGCCCGATTCCGGCAACATCAAAATCGAAATTGCCGTTGGCCGGGTTGTCCATCGTATAAACATCGTTGGCTCCGAGTGCCAGGCCATATTTTGCCGCCAGGTAGTTCTGAATCAGTATTCTTTCTACCAGCGTTACATTGCGGTTAATCAGCACGATTTCTGAAATATCGCCATCAAACGGTTGGCGTACACCGGTGCCGGCATCATTCGGGCTGATTCCCACATACAAAAAATTAGTGCTGTTCGTAATGTTTGCCGTAAACGGATCGGTTCCCTGCGAAGTGCCATTGTAAAAGGTTTGCACGTTTACATTATCGTACACCATATTTATCAGGGTAAACGTGCTGGGCGCGAGTGCTGCATTAATAAAATTGGCATTCCATGTCGTTATATACGAACGCACCGAGTTATTTAGATCATCGCGTGTAATACCATACCCATTAGCCCATGTGTAGTTAGTTGCTTTAATCAGAAATGGCGACCATTGGGAGGCAGCAGAAGTGTACATACCGGCAACAAATATGGAAATGTTATTAGGCCTTAATGAGGCTGCATCGGCAACCCGTAAGTAATCGGTATTTGCAGCCGTAAACCGAACCGTAGGGTTGGTATTTATAATGTTGGTACGGAATACCGGCTCATTGCCAGCTACGGCATTGGCATTGTTACCATAACCCGATTGATCGGCCCAGGATGTTACGTTGGTGTTGTTGGCCTGGTTAATGGTTGACGCATTTAGCCAAAAAGTAAGGTTGCTTGTTCCGGATGTGTTGAACACGCCTCCCGGCCCCCGGTTACCGAAAGCGGTTCCGGTACCGGTTACCGGAAACCCGGTACACCCAACACCGGTACACACCACGGTAAACGATGTGCAGATTTGCGCAACCGTAGCGCCATTGGTATAGGTTATGGTGCTGCCGGCCCCATTTTGCAGCGTGGCCGTTCCGGTGCCGCAAATTGTAGCATCGGTGTGGTCAATGACCAGATCATCCGTAGAAGTAGAATTGGTATTGATGATGGTGTTGCTGTTACCGGTAACAACCAGGTCATCCAGGCTGCTTAATGTTGAACCGGCATCGGCTTCAAGAAAGCCAACGTTTACCAGGTTTGATGTAAGCGTGAATGCCCCTCCTGAAAAGATATGCGTATAGCCTTCAACCATCATTTCAATGCCGGTAACGTTCAATGTTCCGTAAATGGTGATGTCACCGGTTTGGTAAAACATGGCAATGTTTGAGGAGACAAACGGGCCAACATTGCTGCGGCCAAGGCCATCAGGCGAAACGCCACAGCTTTTGTTATCATTAATAGCATCAATGGTAATGGTGTGTCCGCTCAGAATTACCACGTTATCAAATCGTCTTGGCCATACACCTGCTGCAAGCGGCCCTCCCGATCCATCGGAATTGGTGGTCCATGAAGTATTACTGTTCCAGTTTCCGCCTGAAGTTGCATTGCGCGAATAATACGTTATGCCACTGGTTGCAGCAATGCCGTTAAAAACAACCCCAACAATCACCAATTGTTCAGACACGCTCCACGTAGCGGTAGGTGTTTCAGTTCCGGCTGTTGTAATTTCTTTGTAGGCAGCAGCCAGCGATGTAGTTTCTGTTCCCACAACTATTTGGTCGCTCAGTTCAGTATAACCTGATGCTGGTGTATGGGTAGCACTATTTCCGCGCGTTGCCGAAGCATAGCACGAAATGTCATCAATACCGGCAGCCATTGAAGCAGTAGTAGTTGTACCACCACCTGCCGGGGAACCGGTCCCTGTAGCAGCAACCGGTGTGGACTGATCTACATCCTTTAGGGTAAAAACAGTAAAAGCCTCGGTTGTAGTGCCACTCCATGTAACTACAAAATCGTTACAAAATCCGGTGGCCGCGTTAATACCTGCCTCATTAAGGTACCAGATTTCTGTACGCAGGTCGTTGCTTCCGGAGCCAGCGTTGGTACGGCCGGCCGCGAAGGTAAGGTTTTGGCCGCCCCAGGTAATGCTGGTTACCGTACGCACGTTATTGCTATTCTCATTTGAGACGGCCACAACAATCAGGCGGTTATTTCCCACCCCAGGTGAATAATTGGTTTTAGAGTTAGAAACCGAGCCGGTTACTACACTGGCCTGGCCTGACGCAACCGTTTGAAAGAGACAGGCGGCAAGAAAGAGCAGATGACGCAATCGGTGGGGAGTGGTAACGAAATGACGCATTTCGATTAAAGCCTTTTAACAGCAAATTAAGCTAATTTCAGGTTAATCTCCTTCCATATTTTTCAGCATCGAAAGCAGGGTATAGGCACCCTTAATAACCACCCGGGTTGAATCGGTAAACGGGGTTTGATCAAGAATTTCCACTTCACCGGAATCGGTTATACCGGTTTTAATCTCCACCAGGTTAAAGGTAGCGTTATCGGCAGTTAAAAACGCATAGTGTTTGTTCTCCAGGGTTAACACCGATTCTTCAGGAATTACGGTAGCTGCGTGCGAGGAAGTTTCAATCCATGCTTTTAGGTACAGGCCCGGAATTAGTTCAGGATAGTCTTTTTCCATGTGGCAGTGTATTCGTACCGTGCGGTCAGGGCCGATTTCTTTACCGATCAGGTAAACCGTGGCATGCCGTTCTTTCGATTCGTCTACCAATGAAAAACTTACAGCTTGTCCGGTTTGCAACATGGGAAGATCCTTTTCAAAAACATACAGTTCCACATGCAGGTGTTCCGGATCAATTATTTTGAAGAGTACATCCGAAGGGTTAACAAATTTGCCGGGATTTACATTGACTTCCGTTACAAATCCGCTTATCGGTGAGTATAGGTAAATAGAATTTTGTATCCCCTTATCCAGTAATTGCTGTGTTGAAATATTTATCAGGTCAAGCCTGGCTTTTAACGCCTGAAGGGAAATATCGGCAGACTGGTAATCCGCTTTGGCGCGTTGCAGGGTTTTCTGTGCATTAATGTTCTCGGCTGATAGTTCGAGTTGCCGTTCGTACTCTGCTTTCAAATACTCCCGTTGACTGAGTGTATTGAGGTAATCCTGCTGAAGCTGGATGTACTCCTGGTGGTAGAGTTCAACCAGTACTTCGCCTTTTTTCACCCGCATCCCCTGGAGTAATTTAGTCGCCTTTACAAAACCTGCCATAGGTGCAGCAATAGTCACCATGCTCTGAGGCGGTACATCAAGCATGCCGTTGGCCTTAATTACCTTTTTAAGTGTTTTTTTTCCGGGCTCGCCAAGTTCAATCCCCGCAATGGCCTGCTGTTGGTTGGTTAATGTAATGGCGTTTGCACGGTGCGCCTGGGGCGAACCTGAATCATTCTGATCATTCTTACATCCCTGAAGGAGCAAAAGTATAACGAGTAATTGCAATCGACTGGTCATATTCTATCTGGTAGAGATTGTTCCTGTTAAATATTCATATGTGATGATGCTCTGGTTCCACGCATTTACGGCATCAAGGTGTGCCTCCTGTATGCGCAGTGCCTGCTGTGCATTGAGCAGAAATGTAGAATAAGGTATTTCGCCTGCCTGGTATGATCGGAGATTTTGTTTTTCCATAAGTTGCACATTTGGCAACGCTTGATCCTTATAATAGTTCAGATTGGCGCGTGCCTTTTCCAATTCACCCAAGACCTGCAGCCACCGGCCGGTTAATTGAAGTTGGGTTTGGGTTGCATCCTGCTCAGCCATTTGTTTCGATAATCTTGCGGCCTGGGCCGAGGCCGACCAGTTGAAAATCCAGATGGGAAAGGCCAGCCCCAGTTGAACACCCTGGAATCGCTTATCGGCTCCGAAAACAGTTTCCACACCATTTACCGTTTGCGGCCCCAGCAAGGTTTGGTTGAAATACCCTATCCGGATGTCGGGCATAATTACCGACTGTTGCAGCTGATGCCAGCGTTCAGCAACCTGAACCTGCTGCCGGCTGTGCTTTAACAGTGGACTTTGCTGAATAAGGCTTGAGTCTGGAAGTACCGGATTCAACTCGTAAAATTCCCCACTAATGCCACCTACCGGGCAGTTTAATAACGAAGCTAACCTGTAAAGAACAATCGCAAAATCATTTTGTGCACGCTGTACCTGGTTTCGGGCATCGCTTCGCTGTGTTTCGGCAGCAGTTTTTTCCAGCAGCGTAGCCTCTCCGGTTTTATAGCGCAAAGCAGTTGTGCTGGCTAACGCCTGCATGAGGCTGTCTTGTCGGGTAAGCAAGTTGATGCGGGCTCGCAGGTAAAGAAGTTCGAAGTAGGTACGCTTTACTTCGTACAGCAATTCCTGCTGTGACATTTCACTGCGGTACTCTGCTGCTGCAAGCCTTGCCCTGGCATGCTGCACTTGCCGGGT
>JAGUUF010000127.1 GCA_020063545.1 Cytophagales bacterium | reverse complement strand
TGCGCTTCATCAAACAACCCTTTAATGCCAAAGAGTTTCGCCTGGGTTTCGATGCCATTAATGTAATCGGCTTTCCACTTGTCATCGCGGTTTTCTTTCATATCGAAAACCTTCAAGGCATTGTTAATATCGGCTTCGGCCCGATCGTAGTCGCCAATTTTAATGCGCAACTTCGCCATGTTATTTAGGGCGATGGCATACACCGGGTCAACATTATCATACTTAATGAGTGCAATGCCGCTTGCTTTCTCCAGCATTTTAGCTGCATCGGTATACTTGTCGGTAATTTCGTAGTAGGAGGCCAGGTGGTAGAGAATATCGAGGTTATCTTTGTGCTTGGGTGCAATTTGTTTTTCGATTACACCGGTATAGCTTTCGCGGTAAATTTTTCCGGCCTCATCAAGCTTGTTGGTGTAATCCATGTAGAAGTTAGCCAGTTTAATGCGCGACAGGTGATATTCGGGCGACTGCTCTCCGTACAGTTCCTTCTTTTGTTCGATTGCCTGGTTCAGGTACGATTCGGCATTGGTATAGCGCCTTAACTGGATGGCCAAATCGTACAAAAATTCCAGTGTGCTTATACGGGTTTTGTAAAATTTCGGCAGGGTAGATGAACCCAGGATGTTTTGGGCCTCGTTTTCAAGGTTGCGCGTTTTATCTTTTTCAAGTTTGGAGTTGAACTCAACAGCCTTCAGGTTAATGTTCATGACGCTTGATTTGCCGAAGTATTTTGCCAGCATCCGGTCGTACTCGGCTTTCAGGTTGGCAAACGCAACACTCTTCCCGCCTAGTCGTAACAGCAGGTCGAGGTTGGCCAGGTATAAATCGTGTGCAAGGGGAACAGATGGCGAGGTACGCTTTTTCAATTCGCTGAGTTGTTCGCTGTAGTCGGCCCATTTTTGGCGTTTGGTAAGCCCTGCCGGTGGGATACCGTTGTTGTTTTCGGCAAACATTTTTGTGTAGTAGTAATCGTGTTCAATCAGCGTGAGGCTTGTTTCGCCCATGTAGCGGATGTTTTTTGAAATCCATGGCCGGCCTGCTGCCGAAGCGACATCTACACTGTCAATGTCGCCCTTCTTGCCGTAAGCGGCTAACCGCAGCATCAGCAGCCGGGCATAACTGTTAAAGCGCGGAGCAAGTTCTTCTTCGGGCACCCTGCGGTTCTGGATTTTACCGCCTTCTACAAATGTTTCTTTTTCTACTGCCCGTGAGGCTATAAATGATTCGTTTGCCTTTAGCAAGGCAAGCGCCTCATTTGAAAACCCCTGCCCGATAAGGGCTTCGGCACGGGCAAGTGTGGCACGGCTTTTCAATACAGGGTCCTCCGTTTCTGAAGCAGCGTTTATCTCCATAGCCTTCGCTGAATAATCAGCCGCCAGGCGGTAATACCCATACTGATTAAAAATCTCGGCTACATCGGTTAAGATGTTGGCGTGATTAACTGAGTTTTCACCGAAAACAGCACTACTGGTTGATATCGCATCAGCAATGTTTTTATCAAAATTTGTAAGAATGCCATACCCCAGGTTATAGCGGGCTTCGCGGGTGTAGTAGTGAGCAAGATAGGCCTGGTTGCCCTTAATGCTTTTTTTGAATTTCGCCAACGTTTTAAGGGCTTTGGAATAGTTTCCGCTGGCGTAATACTTGTCTGCCTTCTTAAGTGTTTTGTCAAATTTGTTTTGAGAACGTGCTGCCGGGGTAAGCATACACATCACCATCAACACTACCATCACCATCAATTTTCTCATAACCGTAATGTTTTTGTTTCTATAGCTTTAAGGCGACTAATCTACAAATTTCAAGCGGTTTTTACCGCACTAATGTTGTGGGTGTTGTCACCCCCGGCTTTGTATTAATTTCTGAAGAATTTTTGTTGCGGCTTCGCTGATAACCGTACCCGGTCCGAAAATAAACGATACGCCAGCCTGGTAAAGAAAGTCATAATCTTTTTGCGGAATAACACCTCCGGCCACCACAAGAATATCTTCGCGGTTGATTTTTTTCAGCGCTTCGATTAGTTGCGGAATTAATGTTTTGTGCCCACCGGCCAGGCTTGAAGCGCCAACAATGTGCACATCGTTTTCTGCTGCCTGGTTGGCTACTTCTTCGGGCGTTTGGAACAACGGCCCGATATCCACGTCAAAACCGATGTCGGCAAAGCTGGTGGCAATTACCTTGGCGCCACGGTCGTGGCCGTCCTGCCCCATTTTGGCAACCAGTATTCGCGGGCGCCTTCCTTCAAGCGCAGCAAATTCATCGGAAAGTTTGCGGGCGGTGGTAAACGCTTTCTCGTTTTTCATTACTCCCGAATATACGCCCGAAACAGATTTGATGGATGCTGTGTACCGGCCGAACGCTTTTTCAAGGGCACCGGATATTTCGCCCAGGGTAGCCCGCTTGCGTGCGGCAACAATGGCAAGTTCCAGCAGGTTACCGGTATTGGCGGAAGCTGCCTGCGTGAGGGCAGAAAGTGTTGCTTCGACTTCTGAGGAATTTCGTTCTGCTTTAAGCTGCCGGAGGCGCTCCACCTGTTCCTGCCGCACAGCCGCGTTATCAACTTCCAATATGGAAAAGTCGGCCGGTTCATCGGTTCGGTATTTATTTACGCCAACAATCACCTCTTTACCCGAATCAATGCGTGCCTGTTTGGCTGCCGCTGCCTGCTCAATACGCATTTTGGGCAGTCCGCTTTCGATGGCCTTCGTCATGCCGCCAAGTTGTTCTACTTCCTCGATGAGTTCCCACGCTTTGTGGGCCAGGCTTGCAGTGAGTGACTCAACATAATACGACCCGCCAACCGGGTCAACCACCCGTGTTACGCCCGTTTCTTTTTCGATGTAGAGCTGGGTGTTGCGCGCGATGCGTGCCGAGAAGTCGGTAGGCAGGGCAATGGCTTCGTCAAGCGAGTTGGTGTGCAGCGACTGGGTGCCGCCAAGCACTGCAGCCAACGCTTCAATGCAGGTGCGTGCAATGTTGTTGTATGGATCCTGTTCGGTTAAACTCCAGCCCGATGTCTGGCAATGCGTGCGCAAGGCCATCGACTTTGGATTTTTAGGATTGAACTGCTTTACAATTTTCGACCACAACAGCCGCCCGGCCCGCATCTTGGCAATTTCCATAAAGAAATTCATGCCGATTCCCCAGAAGAACGACAGCCGGGGCGCGAAGTCATCAATGGCAATACCTGCTTTTAACCCGGTGCGGATATATTCCAGTCCATCGGCTAATGTATAGGCCAGTTCCAGGTGTGCCGGTGCGCCCGCTTCGTGCATATGGTAGCCGCTGATGCTGATGGAGTTGAACTTCGGCATGTGCCGCGAGGTGTAGGCAAAAATATCGGTAACAATACGCATGGAAGGCTGGGGCGGATAAATGTAGGTGTTACGCACCATAAACTCTTTCAGGATGTCGTTCTGGATGGTGCCGCTTAGCTGGGCGGGTTTTACACCCTGTTCTTCGGCTGCCACAATGTAAAATGCCATGATTGGGATAACTGCTCCATTCATGGTCATGGAAACCGACATCCTATCCAGCGGTATCTGGTCGAACAGGATTTTCATGTCCAGAACTGAATCAATGGCTACCCCGGCCTTTCCTACATCGCCCGCCACACGCGGATGATCAGAATCGTAACCGCGGTGCGTTGCCAAATCGAACGCAACCGACAAGCCGCGCTGGCCGGCTTCAAGATTTCTGCGGTAGAATGCGTTGGATTCTTTTGCCGTTGAAAAACCCGCGTACTGCCGGATGGTCCACGGCCGGATGGTGTACATGGTGGCATACGGCCCGCGCAGAAAAGGTGGAATGCCCGAACCAAAGCGAATGTGATGCTGACCGGCCAGGTCTTCTTCCGTATAAACCGGTTTTAGTAAAATTCCTTCCGGACTTTCCCAGCCGGGTGTTTCAGAAAAATGCCGGCCGGGTTTGTAAAAGTCAGCCGGGGAAATACTTGAAAAATCGGGTTTCATGTTCCGGACATTTTTTGTTGAAACAAACCCCATGCTTTATCGATGAGTTGATTGGTAAGCGATTCAAGGTAAAACGATCCGGCAAGCGGATCGGCCACTTTATCAAACCGCGATTCTTCTTTGAGCAGGGTTGAAACGTTGCGGGTTATTCTTATCATCCGTGTATCCGATTCGCTTTCGGGAAGCACGGTTAAAGCATTGCAGCCACCGATAACGGCTGCCATGGCCGCGGTAGTGGCTTTCAGCATGTTGCTGTGCGGTTCAAATGCCGGGTTTACCCAGGCTGTTGAAATGGATTGAATATATAAGTCACGTGGTTCAAAATCAGAAATACCGTAGGCGCGCACAACCTGGAACCACAGGAAGCGCAAAACTTTCAGGGAGGCAACATCAATGAAAAAATCGGAACCCGTTTCCACGGCAAAACTTACCCGCTGCAATGACACTTGCGGGCTGATGCCGGAGGTAGCAAGCAGTTGAACCAGTTCTACAGCATGAGCAAGGCCTGATGCGATGCGGCCGGCAGGGGTGCCGGACGGAATATACACTCCGAGGCAATTAAAATTGGTAAGCGTTACCAGGTTGTGGACAATGTTGTTGATCGTTTGTGGATGGTGTGGATAAGTTTTGAGGAAGAGCGATCCGGTCAACTCATCGTACGAATATTTTTTTTTACCGATGTATTCTTTCAGTTCACCGGAAATGGAATCATTGGCCCCCTCAACCAAAAAGGAAATCGAACAATGCGGCCATTCAATTTTATTCAAAAGTTTTTCCACCGATACATCCGCATTGTTTTGAATGTAAAACAAAACACCATCGGCTCCTCCATTAAGATGTTCAAGCGCTGTTTTATTGCATATTGTTTCATCATTAACCGTCAGCAACGGTATATTTTGCCATGGTGCAAGTGCGGAAACGGGTATTGGATTTGCCGGGCTCTGTTCGTTTGTATAGTATGGATAGCCCTGTAAATCAGCAACTTGCCATGCCAGTGCCTGTTCAGGATCCTTGCCTTGCAATTCTTCGCGCGCAACCGCTACCCAGTCAGCGTATTGGGGTATTGTAAATTCACTGAATAAATCGGGATGTGCCTCTGCCATGATGCAAGATAACAAACAGACAATCGTTTGCCCGATTGTTTTTCCGGCAAAAAAAATCAGGCTTGCAGGGAAAAAGATTGTGGCCTCTGTATTACGAAAATTTTTTCAACAAAATCAAGCACGCGCGCGCTTGTTTTCGTAAAACCTTTTTTCACATCTTTGTCTCCCTTTCTCCCCACGGAAGGTAATTCTTAAACCGCAACATTTCATGGTAGCCGATTGTACAACCCTATGGAACGACTGTCTCGAAGTAATTCGGGAATCGGTCGGAGAAGAAAATTATTCTACATGGTTTAAACCGATCGTTCCGGTACAGGTTGAGGGAGAGGTGTTAACGATTCAGGTGCCATCGCAATTCTTTTACGAGTGGCTGGAAGACAATTACGTGCCAGTGCTTAAAAAGGCGCTGCAAAAAGTTTTGGGCCCCAACGGCCGGCTGGAGTACTCGGTAGTGGTTGACAGCGGAAATACGAACACACCCCCCGTTACGGTTCATTACCCAAACGGCATGGGCAGCAGAAAAGCTGTTAATAGTCTTGACAGCGAGTATTCACCGTTTACCTATAAGGCGCTGAATCCGCAAACCGTCAATTCGCGCCTGAACCCGAACTACACGTTCGATAATTTCGTGGAAGGCGATTGCAACCGGCTGGCCCGCTCGGCAGGGCTTGCGGTGGCGAAAAAGCCGGGCGTTACATCGTTTAACCCGTTAATGCTTTACGGTGGCGTTGGGGTAGGTAAAACACACCTGGTGCAGGCCATCGGCAATGAGATTCGCAACAACATGCCCGATAAAATTGTATTGTATGTTGATCAAAACGATTTTACCACGCAATTCCTCAATGCCCTTCAAAACCACAAGCTCCAGGATTTTCAGAATTTCTACCTGCAGGTTGATTTGCTGATCCTGGATGACGTGCAGTTTCTGGCCGGCCGGGAAAAAACCCAGGAGATGTTTTTCCATATTTTCAACCAACTGCATCAATCGGGCAAGCAGGTTATCATGACCAGCGACTGCCCGCCCCGCGACATGAAAGGCTTCCAGGAGCGCCTGCTGTCGCGCTTCAAGTGGGGCCTTACGGCCGATTTACAGGAACCCGATTTTGAAACCAAGCTGGCCATCATTCACCGTAAAATGCAGGCTGATGGGATCACCATCCCCACCGAAGTGGCCGAATACCTGGCCTACAGTGTGGATACCAACCTGCGCGATATGGAAGGTGTATTGAACTCACTCATTTTCCATGCTACCTTATTAAAGAAGGAAATTGATCTGGATCTTGCTAAAGAGGTATTGAAAAACATTATTAAGGAAATCCAGGCCGATGTAAGTGTTGATTTTATTCAGAAAACCGTTTCGGAATATTTTAAGGTTGACCTGGATTCGATGAAGGGCAAGGTAAAAAAACGCGAAATTGTTATACCGCGGCAGGTGGCCATGTACTTCTGCAAGCGGTACACGCAACTAACCCTTGCCCTGATTGGCGAAAACTTTGGCGGCCGCGATCACAGCACGGTTATCCACGCGCTTGAATCGGTGGAAGACATGATGAAGACCGATGCCAACTTTAAATCATCGGTTGAAGAGTTGGGTAAGAAACTTAAACTCAGGATGAATTAAGTCCGATAACCAAGCATTTACGGGTACTGTTGGGTATTACCGGATAATAAACGGAATCTCCACCTGCTGCTTGGCGCTGTTAACCCCGTAAATATACCCGCGCCCCTTAAACTTTTCGAAGAACTCGATAACGTCCTCCGGCTCTTTTACCCGCACCCGGTTTATGGCAATGATGGTAAAGTTTTCAGGTACCCCGATTTGTTTCAGAATGCTTTTGTCTTTCATCTTAAAAACTTTAATGCCATAATCGGTGGCCTCCAGTTCGGCACCCAGCGAAGCCGAGGAATAAATTTTTCGCTTAACAATTTCGGTCGTGCCTAATTTATTAACCAGGGTAATGGTTGCGGTTGCCGTTTTGTTTTCACGTTGGTAGGTAACCGTAATCTTGTCGCCCGGGTAGCGATACGCCAGTTCTTCTTCAAATGCGCTCTGGCTGTTTACTTCCGTGTTGTTGATGCGGATGATGATATCGCCCGGTTTGAGGCCGGCCCTTACTGCAGGTCCTTCTTTGTCCAGACTTTCAATCAGCACGCCTTTAAAATCAATACCATCGGTTTTTAGATCGTATTTCCGCGCGTTTTGAAAATTGTATTCGGTAACATTGCCACCGAACAACGCTTTTTGAACGACACCGAATTTTACCAGGTCGTCAAAAACTTTTTTGGCAATATCTACCGGTACGGCAAATGCATAGCCGGTATAGCTGCCCGTGCGCGAAAGGATGGCCGTGTTAATGCCCACCAATGCCCCGGCCTTGTTTACCAGGGCGCCTCCGCTGTTGCCGGGATTAATGGCTGCATCGGTTTGGATAAACGACTCAATCGGGAATTTTCCTTCTAAAATGCCTATCCGCCTTCCTTTAGCACTTACTATTCCTGCCGTAACCGTTGATGAAAGCGAAAACGGATTTCCAACCGCCACCACCCATTCGCCAACCTGAACATCTTTTGAAGAGCCCAGCGTAATGGCCGGCAGGTTTTTTTCTTCAATTTTTAAAACCGCAAGGTCAGTAGAGGGATCGGTACCGATAAGCTCGGCCGGATACACCTTTTTATTATACATTACTTCGATGCGTTCAGCCGATTCGATTACGTGGTTGTTGGTAATGATGTACCCATCGCGGGTAAAGATTACACCCGACCCGCTGCTTACCTGGGTTTGGGTGGTGGTGCCTCCGAAGAACCAATCGAACGGAGAGTAGGATGTTCCTTTAAATATGCTGTTGATGTACACCACGCTGGGTATGGCTTTGTTGGCCGCCATGCTGAAATCGGATAATTCGGAGGTCGCTGCGGGATGGGTGGTTTCCGGAATGGTTACCGGGTATGCGGGCGTATCGTAATGCACATTGGTGAATGCGGTATCGGCTTGAGGCCGGTTTACAGCGTCTTTAATGAAAAAGTGAAACCCTGCGTACGCTCCTGCCACACCTGCCAGGAAGCCAATGATAATTACTTTCAGTGCGTTCATAACATTACTCCGTTTTGATGGTCGTTGAACAGCAAAAGTTGAGCCGCCCGACATTTTTTTTGCAAATATAATCCGATGGCGGTGTAATCGGTCCGATCAACCATGCGGACAAATTCTTTACTTTTGGCCGGTATGGGAATCCGATCTGTACTGGCCAAGCCATTTGCAGCCTATGTTGCAGCCCAAACCAAAAAGTGGGCAAGCCGGCCCGGTGCTGTGCAGCAACAAACCCTTACTACACTTGTGAGCCAGGCAAGCAATACGGCTTTTGGAAGGGATCATGGATTCCAAGACATTCAATCCTATTCGGATTTCAAGAAGCACGTACCCGTTCGCGACTATGAACAACTGAAGCCTTACATTGACCGGATTTTAACAGGCGAAGCGAATGTGCTGTGGAGAGGAAAGCCGGCTTACCTTGCCAAAACCTCGGGCACTACATCCGGCACAAAATACATCCCCATTTCAAACGAGTCAAAGTATAGCCATTTTATTAGTGCACGCAACGCCACGCTGGCCTATGTTCATGAAACCGGCAATGCTAAGTTTCTTGATGGTAATCTGATCTTTCTTTCAGGCAGCCCCGAGTTGGAAGAAATTTCAGGTATAAAAACCGGCCGGTTATCCGGAATATCCAATCACCTGGTGCCGGCTTACCTGCGCACCAATCAGAAACCATCGTACACCACCAATTGCATTGACGACTGGGAGGAAAAACTGGAGCGCATTATTGATGAAACACTTCATGCAAACATGACACTCATCTCGGGCATACCCCCCTGGGTGCAGATGTATTTCGATCGCATTCATGCCCGCACCGGCAAGAAGATTAAAGATGTGTTTCCGGATTTTTCGGTATTCGTTTATGGCGGTGTAAACTTTGAACCGTACCGGGCTAAACTGGAAGAGTCTATCGGCAAAAAAGTTGACTCCATTGAAACCTACCCGGCATCCGAAGGGTTTATCGCCTACCAGGACTCGCAGCGCCAACCGGGCTTATTGTTGCTGCTCAATAACGGAATGTTCTATGAGTTTATACCGGTGGAGGAGTATTTTAACGACAATCCGACACGGCTGAGCATTGATGAAGTTGAACCAGGTAGGAACTACGCACTCATTATTAACAGCAATGCCGGTTTGTGGGGGTACTCCATTGGCGATACGGTAAAGTTTGTTTCGAAAAATCCGTACCGCCTGCTGGTTACCGGCCGGATAAAACATTTTATATCAGCATTTGGCGAGCACGTTATCGGTGAAGAAGTGGAGAAGGCGATGAAAGCAACAATGCAAAAATTTCCTGAAGTTGAACTTACCGAGTTTACAGTAGCCCCGCAGGTAACCCCGGCCGAAGGGTTGCCCCACCACGAATGGTTTATTGAGTTTGGAAAAGCGCCCTCAGATTTAACCGCATTTGCCTTGGAGTTGGATAACCAAATGCGCGCCCTGAATGTTTACTACGATGACCTGATTACCGGAAATATTTTGCAAACCCTGAGGATTACACCGCTTAAACGCAATGCCTTTATTGACTATATGAAAGCGCAGGACAAACTAGGCGGGCAAAACAAAGTGCCCCGGCTTGCGAACGACCGGAAAATTGCAACAGAATTAGGTAAATTTGCATCATGATCACAAAACAACAGAAGGAGCTGATTATTACTCACCTAAAAGGTTTATCACCTCAAAAGATTGGTGTATTTGGTTCTTATGCCCGTAATGAGCAGAAGGTATTAAGTGATTTGGATATTTTAATCTATTTGGATAATTCAAAAAAAATATCCTTGCTCGATATTATTGGAATTGAACAGCAATTGTCGGAAGCGTTGGGTGTAAAGGTAGATTTGATTACCGAACGATCCCTGAATCCACTTATTCGCCCGTATGTAGAAAAAGATCTCCAATTTATCTTATAGTGAAAAACCCTTCTATCTACATACTCCACATACTTAACTCTATTTCCCGAATTGAACACTATACAGTCAATATTACCGAAGAAGAGTTCTACCGAAATTTCCTCATTCAGGATGCAGTACTCAGAAACATTCAGGTGATAGGGGAAGCAAGTAAAAAATTTGAAGAATCGTTCAAAGAGTCAACGTCACACATACCCTGGCGTAAAATAAGTGCAATGCGCAATAAAGTAATTCATGAGTATTTTGGAATTGATCTGCCTGCAGTTTGGCAAGTGGTTAAGGTTGATTTGATTATTCTTAAAAACCAGTTACTAGACTTGCAAAGCGGTTTGTAACCAGTATCAATTCTGCATACATTGAAAACCAAAAAACATATTGCCATCCTCGGCTCCACCGGTTCCATCGGTACGCAAGCGCTGGATGTGGTCCGAGCCCATCGGGATTTTTTTGAAGTGGAGGTGCTTACCGCACAAAGAAATGCCGACCTGCTTATTCAGCAGGCCATTGAGTTTACACCCAATGCTGTGGTTATCGGTGCCGAAAGCCAATACGAAAAAGTGAAGCAGGCGTTGCACCAATACCCTGTTAAGGTTTTTGCGGGCGATAATGCCCTGGCATCGGTAGTGCAAATGGAAACCATTGACCTGGTGCTTACCGCGCTTGTTGGTTACTCCGGCTTATTACCCACCATCCGGGCCATTGAAGCGGGTAAAACCATTGCACTTGCCAACAAGGAAACACTGGTGGTTGCAGGTGCATTAATTACCGGCCTTGCGTCCGAAAAGGGCGTGAATATATACCCGATCGATTCTGAACACTCGGCCATTTTTCAATGCATGGTTGGGGAGTTTCATAACAAGATTGAAAAGATTATACTCACCGCATCAGGCGGGCCGTTCAGGGGCAAAAAACGGGAGGAGTTGCGTTCAGTAACAAAAGCACAGGCGCTCAAACACCCTAACTGGAACATGGGTGCAAAAATCACCATCGACTCGGCCACACTCATGAATAAGGGCCTTGAAGTAATTGAGGCCAAGTGGCTTTTCGGAGTGGGTACCGACCAGGTGGAAGTAATTGTTCACCCGCAGTCCATTATTCATTCGATGGTGCAATTCGAAGATGGCTCGATTAAAGCCCAAATGGGTTTGCCCGATATGCGCCTGCCCATACAATTTGCCCTTACTTACCCCGACCGGTATCAATCCGATTTTCCAAGGTTCAATTTTTCGGATTATCCCAACCTGACCTTCGAAAAACCCGATACCGAAACTTTTCGTAATCTTGCACTCGCTTACGAGGCCCTTAAACGGGGCGGTAACATGCCCTGTGTGCTGAATGCCGCCAATGAAGTGGCCGTGGCGCAATTCCTGGGCGATAAAATTGGTTTTTTGAAAATGCCGGAAGTTGTGGAACGATGCCTTGAAAAAATTGATTATATCCGTGATCCCGCTTACGCGGATTACGTTGAAACAGACAAAGAAACGAGGATTAGAGCATTAGAATTCTGTAGATAATGGACTGGATGATTTCGCTTGCCCAGCTGTTGCTGAGCATTTCAATTTTAGTAGCCGTGCACGAACTGGGCCACCTGGTGGCAGCCAAATATTTCGGCATGCGGGTGGAGCAGTTTTCAATAGGGTTCCCGCCTAAAATATGGTCGTTTAAAAAAGGCGACACGGAGTATGCCATAAGCGCCATTCCCCTGGGCGGTTATGTAAAAATTTCCGGCATGATCGATGAATCGCTCGACACCGAAGCGATGAAGGAAGCACCCAAACCGTGGGAGTTCCGCAGTAAACCCGCCTGGCAGCGGTTGATTGTTATGCTGGGTGGCATCATCGTGAATGTGCTGGTGGGCATTTTGATTTTTATCGGCATCACGTATTTCTATGGCGATTCCTACCTGCTGAAAGATAAAATAAACGAGCATGGCGGATTTGTGGTAGGTGCTGCCGGTGAAAGCATCGGGCTTCAGACCGGTGATAAGATTGTGAAGATTAACGGGCGCGATTACCGCTACTTCCAGGAACTGGTTGACCCGAACAACCTGCTTGCCGACAATGCCTCTTATACGGTAGAGCGCAACGGACAGGAAGTAATTATTTCCATTCCGCCTGATTTCATCCAGCGCTTTAACCGTAAGGAAGGTTTAGCCAATTTTTTGTGGTACCGGTTTCCATCGGTTGTGGAAGAAGTTGTTCCGGGCTCGGTTGCGGCACGGGTGGGTTTGCAAAAAGGCGATGTGCTGAAAGCGGTTAACGGCCAGCCAGTTTATTATCATGATGAAGTAACCAAAATGGTCCGCTCGCGCACCGATTCGGTTGCCTTTACCATTGAACGAAATGGAGAATCGCTTTCATTTAAAGAAAAATTTACCGGGCAGCAGGCAATTGGATTTTATGCCCGGTTGCCAATAGAATTTTTGAGCGAAGCCGAAGAGCGCATCCAATACGGATTTTTTCAATCCATCCCGCTTGGCACAACGCGCGCATTTACTACACTGGTGGTACAGGTAAAGGCATTTGGAAAGATTATTTCAGGTGTGCTCTCTCCCAAAGAATCCTTGTCGGGGCCGATAGGCATTATGCAGGCATTTGGCCGCACCTGGCAGTGGGAGCGCTTCTGGTCGTTAACGGGGGTGCTTTCCCTGGTACTTGCCTTTATGAACCTGCTGCCAATCCCGGCTTTGGATGGCGGCCATGTGATGTTCCTGGGCTACGAAATCATTTCGAACCGGAAACCCTCGGATAAATTTTTGGAGCGCGCGCAAAAGGCGGGCATGGTGTTTTTGCTTACGCTTATGGTGCTGATTTTTGCCAACGACATCATCAAGCTTTTTAACTGATACCTGCTTCCGTTAATTCCCTTTCCTGATTTCAAACTCCACCCTTCGGTTAAGCCTCCGGTCATCTTCCGATTTTTCTTCCACAATCGGTTTGGTGCCGCCATACCCGATGGCCGTTATCCGGTTCGGATCAATTTTAAATTCATACATCAGGTAGGCGCGTATGGCATCGGCCCGTGCCTGCGACAGCCGCAGGTTGGCATCGGCCCGGCCTTCCGAGTCGGTATGGCCGCTGATGGTCAGGTAAAGGTAAGGATGGTCAATTAGGAAATTGCCGAGCCGGTTTAAATCCGGGTGCATGGCCGGAAGAATGTCGGCTTTGCCGCTTTCAAACTCCAGCGATTTAAAGGCGATCTTGCTTTCCAGGGGTTCGGTTTTTTTATTTATTTCCATATCGCCATCCATAAAGAATATCTCCTCGATACGGAAATAGTCATCGCCCTGTATAATGAGCAGGTAGTTGCGCTTGTTGATTAAACTGAAATCAAAACTTCCGTCAGGTCGTAAAAACTTTGGGGCAACCTCCACGCCATAATCCAGGTCAATAATGGAAACAATTCCCTTCATGGGGTTGCCCGTTTGGCTGTTGGTAAGCGAGCCCGAAAGCCGGGCTACCGCTTCGGGCTGCGCTTCCATGGGCACCGGGAAGGAAAACAGGTCGAGGTTTTTCGGATCATCGCTTTCGGAGCGGGCGTAGTACAATTCCTTCGACTGCGAATCAATGGTAAAATAATATTCACTTGCCGGTCCGTTTACCAGCGGCCCGATGTTTTTAGGTTCGCCCCATTGGCTGCCTTGTTTATACGATTTATAAATATCAAAGTCGCCAAAGTTAAGCGGATGCCCGTTCGAGCTGAAGTAAAGCACGTTGAACTTGTGGTGGAAAAACGGGCTCACTTCCGCCATGCGGGTGTTGATAACCGGCCCGATGTTTTGCGCCTTTTGCCAGTTGCCGGATGCGTCTTTAACAGAATAATAAATGTCCGTCATGCCGAAGCCTCCTGTCCGGTCCGACACAAAAAAAAGTGTATCGCCTGAATGCGAAAGGGACGGATGGGAATCCCAGTAAATGGAGTTGATGTTCGGCCCCAGGTTGCGCACATTGCCCCAGGTGTTGTCGGCTTTCAGGTCGGCCACAAAAATATCGCAATCGCCTTTGGGTTCGATTTTGCAGCGGGCGAAATAAAGTTGTTTTCCATCGTGGCTCAGGCAGGCCGAACCTTCGTTGTCGCTGGTGTTAATTTCTTTATATTCCTGGGCATCCATCCACAGTCCGAACTCCCGTACACTAAAAAATAAATCTTCATCGTATTTGCGTTCGATTAAACTGGCATGTACGTTTCGTTTGGAGGTAAACAGCAGCAGCGTATCCACATTGCCGATGGTGGGGGCATAATCTTCTTTTGGCGAGTTAATGCCAATGCCCATGTTCAGCAACACCCCATGGGGCGGGCGAAGCGTATCAATTTCTTTCCGGTACTCTACCAGTTGGTAATACTGTTCAAGTGGCACATAGTAATCGCGCTGGTTTTCGGTTAGCACATCGTACTCATGCTGTATTTTGTTTAAGTCGGCATGGGGATGATGATGTTTAAGTACGAGCTTGTACAGCAGCACGGCTTCGCCTTTAGGGCCGTACTTTTCCGAAAGTTTTGCCAACTGCCAGAGCATGGACGTGTTTCTTGAAAAGTTTTCAATACCAAAGTTGCTGACGTACGCCCGGAGCGCACGGTAATACGGTTCACCGGCATAAGAGGCTTCGAGTTGCCGGATGCGGGTTAGCTTTTCGCGATCGGAATAGTAGGGTATTTTGTTAATGTTCGGGAAAGCGAAAATGTCAGATTGGCTGTAGGTTGTCAGGCTATCGTTCAATTGTACAACACCAGCGCTCTTCAACTTTTCCTTTTTTTTCTGCGCGTAAACCGGGAGTTGTATAAGCAGGCAAATGCCGATAAAACAGTTAAAAAAATAGGTTTTCACATCAACTTGGTTTGCCGATACATGCCGTCTCACTAAAGTTGATACAAATTTGCTTCTTTTACAACGTATTGGCACTGCTATTGTCAGGTTAATGCCCCTATATTCGTTAGCCTTACAACGAGGTTTACGGATGCCAATTTGACACAACAAATTCATGTTTAAAACCATGCCGATACAGCTTGTTCAGGATGAAGGCGATGAGCTCATCCAGTTAATCAACCCTGAACAGGAGAGCGACTTAAAACCCGAAGACCTGGCGGATGAAATTTCAATCCTGCCGATAAAAAACACTGTACTGTTTCCGGGTGTGGTAATTCCCATTACCGTTGGAAGGCAAAAGTCCATCAAGCTGGTGAAGAAAGCCTACCAGGGCAACCGGATAATTGGCGTTATTGCACAGAAGAATGCCCAGGCCGAAGAGCCCTCAACGGATGAGTTGTACCGAACCGGAACCGTTGCCCGCATCATTAAAATGCTGGTACTGCCTGACGGCAACACCACCATCATCATACAGGGAAAAAACCGGTTTCATGTAACGGAATTTGTACAGGAAGAACCCTGGCTTACCGCACGTGTAGCGTTGCAGCGCGAGGCGCCTGCCGAAATGAACCGGGAAGGAAAAGCGCTCGTTCAGTCGCTCAAGGAATCGGCCTTTAAGATATTAAAACTAAATCCTGAAATTCCGCAGGAAGCCCAAATCGCTCTGGATAATATCCAGAGTGTTCCGTTTCTTATTCACTTCCTTTCGTCTAATCTTAATGTTGAGGTTTCCGATAAGCAGAAGATCCTTGAAACAGAAAATATTTTTGACCGCGGCACGCTATTGCTACAGTTTATGCTGCGCGAAATCCAGATGCTGGAAATAAAGAATGAAATTCAGAAAAAAGTTCACACCGATATTGACCAGCAGCAACGCGATTATTTTCTGAGGCAGCAGATAAAAGTACTTCAGGATGAATTGGGCTACGATACGCCCGATAAAGAAGTGGAGGCATTGCGCAAGAAGGGTGAACAGAAAAAATGGGCAAAGCCGGTAGCCGAGCATTTTAACAAGGAACTGGATAAGCTGTTGCGCATAAATCCGCAGGCAGCCGAGTACCCGGTGGTGATGAACTACGTGGAGTTTATGCTGGACCTGCCATGGGGAGAGTACACGGTAGATGATTTTGATCTGAAAAAAGCCAGAAAAATCCTGGATGCCGATCACTTCGGACTCGAAAAAGTAAAGACAAGGATTTTGGAATACCTGGCCGTGCTCAAGCTGAAGCAAGACATGAAAGGACCTATTCTTTGTTTATATGGTCCACCGGGTGTAGGAAAAACATCGCTGGGGCGCTCCATCGCCAAAGCGCTCGGTCGTAAGTATGTGCGGATGTCGTTGGGCGGGGTGCACGATGAAGCCGAAATACGCGGGCACCGCAAAACCTATGTTGGCGCTATGCCGGGTAAGATTTTGCAGAACATTAAAAAGGCACAATCCTCAAACCCGGTGTTTATCCTGGATGAAATTGATAAAGTGCGCTCGGATTTTCGGGGCGATCCGTCTTCTGCATTACTCGAAGTACTTGACCCTGAACAAAACAGCACCTTTGGCGACAACTACCTGGAAGTAGAGTACGATCTTTCCAAAGTACTTTTTATTGCGACTGCCAATGCGATGGACACCATCCACCCGGCCCTGCGCGATCGGATGGAGATTATTGAAATCACCGGGTATACACTCGAAGAAAAGACCGAAATAGCCCTTCGGCACCTGGTGCCCAAGCAACTGGCGGAACACGGACTAAAGGAAGCGGATTGCTCCTTTACCCGCAAGGCCATCACCCGGATTATTGATCGGTACACCCGCGAATCCGGTGTACGCAACCTCGAGCGAAAAATCGGATCGATTATCCGCCACATTGCCAAATCCGTAGCGATGGGCGAGCCGTATTCCAAAACGGTAAACGATGAGCTTATACGAAAAGCGCTCGGTCCGGAAGTTTTTGATGAAGAATTATATCAAGGCAACGACATTGCCGGTGTGGTAACCGGCCTGGCCTGGACACAGGTGGGCGGTGAAATTCTTTTTGTGGAATCCAGCCTGAGTAAAGGCAAAGGTGCCTTAACCTTGTCCGGTCAGCTTGGCGATGTGATGAAAGAGTCGGCCATGGCGGCACTGTCTTACCTTAAATCAAATGCCGAAGCATTAGGCATTGATCAGCGGGTGTTTCAGCAATACGATCTGCACATTCATGTACCGGCAGGTGCCGTACCGAAAGACGGGCCTTCGGCCGGGATTACCATGTTCACCTCGCTGGCCTCTATCTACACGCAGCGCAAGGTAAAAGCCAAACTGGCTATGTCGGGTGAAATTACGTTACGCGGCAAGGTGTTGCCTGTTGGGGGTATTAAAGAAAAGATACTGGCCGCCAAGCGAAGCGGCATCCGTGAGATTATTCTGAGTGTAAAAAACCGGAAGGACATTGACGAAATCGAAAAACATTACCTGAAAGGCCTGCGCTTTCATTTTGTGGACACCGTGGATGATGTATTGAAAATTGCCCTGATGAAAGAAAAGGTAAAGAATCCCATTCGTTTCATCCTTACCGAACAAAAGCATACCGGCTGAAAAATCGGGTAAATTTCAGTAGCCTTGCAGGGTTGAAAACCATACTCATCATAGGATTGATGCATGGCGTAGGCCTTGCCTGGGCGCAGTCGGCCGGTATTAAATCCTTTCAGTTTCTTAACGTGCCGGCACACGCCCGGTTATCGGCCCTCGGGGGGGTTAACGTTTCGTTGGCTGATTACGATGTTAACTTCGGTTTTAATAATCCGGCATTGACCTCTGATACACTGGCTGGTTTTGCATCGGCCGGGTATTTATTTTATTTGGCCGATATTGGCCAGGCTACTTTTACGTATGCACATCGCTTTAATAAGGTTGGTGTGGTTATGCTTGGGGTAAGGCATGTTAATTATGGAGAAGTGATCGGCTACGATGCTTCCGGGGCCGAAACCGGAACATTTAAATCGGGCGATACCGAAATAGTTGTGGGTAAAAGTCACCAGGTTGGTGTGTTCAGGTTGGGCATTAGCGTTAAAGGAGTGTTTTCCAACGTGGCAGGGTTTCGCGGCTCGGCCCTGTTGGCCGATTTTGGCGGGGTGTTTGTTCACCCGCACAGACAAATGGTGGTGGGAATGGTTATCCGGAATTTGGGGTTTATGGTGAATGAGTATTCGGAAACAAGTAATACGGAGTTGCCTGTTGATGTACAGATTGGATCAACCTATAAACCGGAGCACATGCCTGTCCGGTTTTCAACCACCTTGTACAACCTTACCAACCTCGGCAAGGCTTACCGCGATCAGTCGCTTGTAACGGAGGTTTTCAGCCACCTTAACATAGGCGCTGAATTGCTCATTCATAAGCACATTAACCTGTTGGTAGGCTATAATGGCCTGCGCCAGCAGGAGTTAAAAGATTTTAACGGGGCCGGCATGCACGGTTTTACGGTTGGCTTTTCCATAAAGGTAAAACAGGTTGAGTGCGTGGTAAGCCGGGCAAGCTACAGTGTTGGCAATGCTGCGTATGCATTCACACTTAACCTCAATACCAACGCAATGCTGATGAAACGAAAGGAGTTATGATGGATAAGAATTATTTAACACCCAGGCAGATTGTTGATGAACTGGATAAGTACATAGTAGGCCAGGCCGATGCCAAACGCAATGTGGCCATTGCCCTGCGCAACCGGTGGAGGAGAATGAATGTGCAGTCGGAACTGCGTGCAGAGATCATTCCCAACAACATTCTGATGATAGGAGCAACCGGGGTAGGGAAAACCGAAATTGCCCGCAGGCTGGCCAGGCTTGCCGATGCCCCGTTTGTAAAAGTGGAAGCCTCCAAGTTTACCGAAGTAGGGTATGTTGGGCGCGATGTGGAAAGCATGGTGCGCGACCTGGTGGAACAATCGGTGAATATGGTAAAGGCAAGAAAAAAAGAGGAAGTGCGCGACAAAGCTGCCCAACTTGTTGAGGATGCGATTCTTGATGCGCTGATTCCGCCCATGCGGCAACCCATGCGCACCGGGTTTGTGGGGCAGACCGAAAATGCTGAAGAAGTGCCCGCCAGCGACATAGAACTTAATGAGCGAACCCGCCAGGTGTTCAGGGAAAAACTGAAAAATGGCGAGTTGGAAGAACGCAAAATCGAAATCAACATCAAACCCTCGGGCAACCCCAATATCGGGATGATCGGAGCCGGCATGATGGATGAAGTGTCGATGATGAACCTGCAGGAGATGCTGAGCGGCATGCTTCCGAAAAAAGCCAAAAAGAAAAAAGTAACCGTGGCCGAGGCGAGGCGTATTTTACTCGAAGAAGAAGCCTCGCGGCTTATTGACATGGATGAGGTAAAAGAGGAGGCCATCCGGCTTGCCGAAAATTCGGGTATTATTTTTATTGATGAGATCGACAAGGTGGCCTCTGGTTATAAAAAAGGCGGAGGCGGCCCCGATGTAAGCCGCGAAGGTGTACAGCGCGACTTGCTGCCGATTGTGGAAGGAAGTACCGTAAATACCAAGTACGGAGTCATTAAAACCGATCACGTGTTGTTTATTGCAGCCGGGGCATTTCACATCAGCAAGCCATCCGATCTGATACCCGAATTACAGGGACGTTTCCCCATTCGTGTTGAGTTGAGTAACCTGACCCAGGAGGATTTTGTGCGGATATTAAAGGAGCCGCGCAATGCCCTTACCCGGCAATACCAGGCGTTGTTTGAGGCAGAACAGGTTTCGATTGCGTTTACCGATGAGGCCATCCAGGAAATTGCCCGCACCGCATTTACCCTCAATGCCGAGGTTGAAAACATTGGCGCCAGGCGTTTGCAAACCGTAATGAGCCGGTTGCTGAATGAACTCCTGTTCGATGTTCCGGACAAGATAAAACCCGGCTCAACAATCAGTATCGATGCACCGATGGTTAAAGAAAAGCTCAGTGCGCTGGCAAAGAACAAGGACCTTAGCGAGTATATTCTTTGAGAGCATTATTCTTGTTGGTTCTGGTTTACATTGCTGCGGTGCAGGGATTGTCGCAGCAGGCCGATTCCCTCCGGGCGTATTACATCCAGGAGTACCCCGATCATTTTTTTATCTGGCCCGTATTGAAGCAACGCTCCCTTACGTTCGATATTCAGGATAAAGAAGAAAAGGAACGAAAAATTGAGTTTATTCCGAATAACCGGTTCACCTTCGGTGCCGGATTTTACTTGTTCGACCTGGGATTTGAAGTTACGTTTGCCATTCCGCTGAATGAAGACAGCAAAGCAATTTATGGCGAATCTTCCGCACGCGACCTTCAACTGAATATCCTGTCGAAAAAATGGGGTGCCGATGTGTACTACCAGAAGTATTCCGGATTTTATATGAAAGATAGTGATGCCCCGGTACCGAAGGGAGATCCCTACCCGCAGCGGTCCGATTTGGTTACACGAAATTATGGCGTGTCGGGTGT
>JAGUUF010000115.1 GCA_020063545.1 Cytophagales bacterium | reverse complement strand
TACCAAACTGGATAACACCAGTGACGTAACCATGAAAGATGTGCTCATGTCGGCCTCCATTAAAAACGGAAGGCTGAGCGTGCGGCCGTTTGATGTGAAGTTTGGCGATTACAAAACCACCGTAACCGGAAGCACAGGCATTGACGGCTCCATTGACTATTCATTAAAAATGGATGTGCCGGCCGGTAAACTGGGTACACAGTTTAACAGTTTTATAAGTCAGTACACGGGCGGCAAAACCGATCCGAATGCCATGATCCCGCTCAACATCGGCCTGGGCGGAACGTTTGCAAGCCCGCAGCCCAAGCTGCTCATGACCGAACAAAAGCAGCAGGTGCAGCAGGCGGTAACCACGGCTGTTACCCAGGAAGCAGAAAAGAAAGCAAACGAACTGATATCGGGTTTGTTGAATAAAAACCAACCCAGGTCGGATACCGCCAAAAAAGACAGCATCGCCAAACCGGAAGACCCGAAGAAGAAGGCCGTGGATGAAGGCGTAAAGACCATCCAGAATTTGCTGAAGAAGAAAAAGAACTAGCAATTCGGGTTTTATAATTTCTGCGAATCCTCAAATATTAAGTGGAGTAACCTGACGATTGCCCTACGGATTGACTTTACACAAACGGTCAGGACAAAGTCTTTCCTTTATCTATTTTTAGTCCTCAAAAAATTAAACGCATGAGGTCTGTATTCGCAATCCTGTTACTCGTATCGTTTGGCGCCCTTTCGCAAAAGGCCGATACCACACTCATCCCGAAAATCAAAGACGAAGGCTTTAACCGCTCGCAGGTGATGAGCATCCTGGGCATGCTTACCGATGTGCATGGCCCGCGCCTCACCAACTCGCCCGGATACAAAAAAGCGGCAGAGGATGCCAAGTCCACCCTCCAGTCGTGGGGCCTGCAAAATGTTCACTTCGACTACTGGGGCGAAGAGTTTGGCCGCGGCTGGCAACTGAAAAAATTCAGCCTTTCGGCAACCTCACCGGTTTACTTTCCCGTCATCGCATACCCCAAGGCGTGGACGCCCGGCATTAAGGGCACCATCGCCACCGATGCCGTTTACCTCGACATTAAAAATGAAGGTGACATTGAAAAGTATAAAGGTAAGCTGAAGGGCAAGATCGTGATGTTCAGCCTGCCCACACCGGTGAGGCCCGGCTTTGAAGCGGATGCCAGGAGGTTGGATGAAAAAGACCTGCTTGAACTGGCCAACTCGGGCGCGAGCGAAGCATTTACCGGCCGCAGGTTCCAGGCGCCAACCGAACCGCAGCGGCTGGCCTGGCTCAAGTGGGACCTTTGCATGAAAGAAGGTGCTGTGGCCGTTATTGAAGCCAGCCCGAACTTCCGGCTCGAAGACGGTACGGTAATGGTTGCAGCCGCCACCGTTCCGTATCCGCCCGAAACACCGTTCGAAGGCAGGCTGCAATCGCGCAGCGCAAATGCTCCTAAAATTCTGCCCCAGGTGGTGGTAGCGGCCGAACACTACAACCGCATGGTGCGCCAGATTCAGCAGGGGCTGCCGGTAAAACTGGAACTGACGTTGGAAACAGAATTTACCCCGGCCGAACAGGGCTTTAATGTTATTGCCGAAATTCCGGGCACCGATCTGAAAGATGAAGTGGTGATGATTGGCGCTCACCTCGACTCGTGGCACAGCGGCACCGGCACTACCGACAATGCCTGCGGTTCGGCCGTGATGATGGAGGCCATGCGCATTATTAAAGCGCTTGGAGTAAGCCCGCGCAGAACCATCCGCATCGGCTTGTGGGGTGGGGAAGAGCAGGGACTCCTCGGTTCGCGCTCGTATGTAAAACGGATTTATGGCGAACGCCTCGACCGGAGTTTTCCGTACGATTCCATCCGGCTGACACCGGCCGCGGAAAAGTTTTCGGTGTACTTCAATATGGACAACGGCTCGGGTAAATACCGGGGTGTGTACATGCAGGGCAACGAGCATGCACGGCCGGTTTTCCGCGAATGGCTTAAGCCGTTCGAAAAACTGGGGGCCGCTACGTTAACCCTTCGAAACACCGGTGGCACCGATCACCTGTCGTTTGATGCGATTGGCCTGCCCGGTTTCCAGTTCATCCAGGACCCGATTGAGTATGGTACGCGTACGCACCACACCAGCATGGACGTGTACGATAAAGCTGTGGAAGCCGACATGAAGCACAATGCCGTGATGACGGCCGCATTTGCCTGGCTGGCGGCCAATGCCGATCAGAAATTTCCGAGGAAGT
>JAGUUF010000342.1 GCA_020063545.1 Cytophagales bacterium | reverse complement strand
GTGTGGCGGGGGGCTCGTTTTTGTTTTGGAGTCATCCGGATTAAAGAGCAGCAATACCGAACTGCCGGCCTTAAAAAATACATGCTTGCCGGGCAGATAACTAATCAGCGGCAACTCCAAAGTTACTTCATAGAATTTCTTCGCCCGCTCAAGGTCGTAAATATAGAGGCAGGTTTCTTTGATTTTTGTAATGTTCATCCATCAATCCCGTTGCACATCTTCCGTTTCAGGGCGAGGTAATCACTCCACATTGAATTTAAAATTTCTGCAGCAGGTTTAATTTCATGGATGGCCGCTGCCACCTGGCCAATTTCCAGTTCGCCTTCGTCTAAATCGCCTTCAAACATTCCTTTCTTTGCCCGTGCCCTTCCTAAAAGAGTTTTTAATTCCTCAACCGATGCCCCGCGCTGCTCGGCTTCGGCAACCTGCTGATAGAATTTGTTTTTTATCAGGCGCACAGGGGTAAGTTGTTTCATGGTAAGCATGGTGTCACCTTCGCCCGCCTCCACAATCTTTTGCTTGAAGTTATCGTGGAGTGATGCCTCCGTACTTGCGGCAAACCGGCTGCCTACCTGAACACCATCGGCACCCAGTGCTTCTGCAGCCAATATACCCCGGCCATCGGCAATACCACCTGCGGCCAGCAAGGGTATTGAAACCGCATCGCGCACCAGCGGAATCAAAACAAATGTGGTCGTCTCCTCGCGGCCGTTATGCCCGCCTGCTTCAAATCCTTCGGCCACTACGGCATCCACACCCGCCTGCTCGGCTTTACGCGCAAACTTTACGCTTGAAACCACATGAACAACCGTAATACCGTTGTCCTTCAGGCGCGAAGTCCACGTTGCCGGATTTCCGGCAGAAGTAAAAACAATGCGAACTCCTTCTTCAATGATAATGGAGATCAGTTTATCAATATCCGGATAGAGCAGCGGAACATTTACGCCAAACGGTTTTACCGTTGCCGCTTTGCACTTTCGAATATGCTCCTTAAGCACCTCGGGGTACATGGAGCCTGCGCCCAGAAGACCCAGGCCGCCTGCATTACTTACAGCCGATGCAAGCCTCCATCCGCTGGTCCATACCATACCGGCCTGGATAATCGGTACATCAATATTGAATAACTGGGTTACCCGGTTCGTGTATCGTTCCATGCGGCTGAAAATACCAAAACACCGCTGAAATAAAGGCCTATGGTTCTGAATATCTGAAACTTAATAAAAAAGCAGAGGGGATAAGGGCCGGAATTAGTTGTCCACAAAGAAATGATTGATTTTATACCGTGTAACAAATTGTATTACAGTGCATTAACTGTAAACATTCCGGTAATGTGGACAACTGTCATTTTTTGTGGATTTCTTTTTTGGCTGTTTCAAGCCTTTTCTAAGTGCCTGAATTTTAGGCATTTTGCCGTTCATCAAAATGAACCGGCAAAACAACCCGAGCAAAGCCGGAGCAGTATTAAATTGGGAACAACTTTTGCCCTTTAGCCGTTTTTGAATCCTGATGAAATACCTCGCCTCACTGATACTTTGTTTGTGGCTTTTACCGGCCAGCGCACAGCAAGCCAAAATCATAAAACTGCCGCAGTTGCAGGAAATGATGGCACAGAAAGCCGACCATATCAAGGTGATAAATTTTTGGGCTACCTGGTGCGCCCCCTGTGTAAAGGAAATCCCGTTGTTTGAAAAGCTGGGCCAGGAACGCTCCGATGTTAAGGTTACGCTGGTGAGCATGGATTTGGACCTTGATCCCAACCCCGAGAAAGTTTACCGCTTTATTGCGCGAAAAAAACTTCTGTCGGAAGTGGTTATTCTCGATGAAAAAGACCCTAATTCGTACATCAACCAGATAGAAAAAAGCTGGTCTGGCGCCATACCCGCCACCATCATCATCAACAGCCGAACCGGTAAAAGAAAATTTGTTGAAAAAGAATTACACGAAGGTGAACTTGAAAAACTTATTTCGGAAGTTGAATAATCATAAACCAAAAAAACAATGAATATGATCAGATCATTTATTACTGCCGCTGCCTGTGTAGTGCTGCTTACTGCCGGTGCCCCGGTTAAATCGGGTTACGATGTTGGCGACAAGGTGGCCGACTTCAAGCTGAAAAATGTGGATGGAAAAATGGTGGCCCTTTCCGACTACAAAAATGCCAAAGGGGTTATTGTTATTTTCGATTGCAACACCTGCCCGTATTCCAAAGCATACAACGAGCGCATCATGGCCCTCAACAAAAAGTATGCAGCACAGGGTTTTCCGGTAGTGGCCATTCAGCCCAACGACCCTACTATTTCCCCGGGCGACTCGTTTGATGAAATGAAAAAACTAGCCGAGAAAAAGGGCTATGATTTTCCTTACCTGTTCGATGAAACCCAGGCCGTTTCAAGAACGTTTGGGGCCACCAATACACCCCATGTGTTCCTGTTGAAAAAAGAAGGCGCTGATTTTAAGGTAGCCTACATCGGTGCCATTGACGACAATGCCAAAGATGCATCGGCCGTTTCAAAAAAATATGTGGAAGAGGCCATTGAAGCCATTACTGCCGGCAGTGCCATCGGCACAGAAAAAACCAAGGCCATCGGCTGCACCATTAAGTGGAAAAACGCCTGATTAAAAATTTAATTTACTGAAGTTTAAAGCCCCGCCACCCCAAGCGGGGTTTTTCTTTATCTTATTATCTTACCCCAATGAAACTGCCCTCCCTGCATAGCCTGGCAACGGGCTCCCTTGGTGTTGCCAGGCGTTTTCCGTTGGAACTTACAGCCGCCATTGTTGGCACAGTATGCGCCATGCTTCTTTTCGAACAAGCTTACGGCAAAGCAGAAGAACGCATTATCCTGTTGCTGCTGTGCAGCAACCTGGCACTTGCCTTGTTCCTGTCACTATCCGCTTTCGCGGAATCGCGCCAACTCTCTTTCAAAAGTCATGCCCTGCTGAAAGTTGCCGGACTGGCCTTCCTGGTCATCATTTTCTTTTCCCTCGATCCGGTTTCGGATGAGACCAACATGTTCCGCTTTGTTTTTCTGGTTACGGGCTTTCACCTGCTGGTGTCGTTCGCGCCTTTTATTTACCGCGGTTCTATGGAGGGTTTCTGGGAATACAACATGCGCCTCTTTATCCGCATTCTTACTGCAGGCTTATACAGCACCGTACTCTATTCGGGTTTGGCGGTGGCGCTGCTCAGTGCCGATGCCTTATTTGACTTCACGATACGCTCAGAAATTTACGGCCACCTGTTTGCGCTGGTATTCGGCTTATTCAATACCGCTTTTTTCCTTGCCGGCTTTCCTTCCGATTGGAAAAACCTCGAAGAACCTCAGCCCTATCCGAAAGGATTAAAAATTTTTACGCAGTACGTGCTCATTCCGCTGGCCACCATTTATCTGGGCATTTTGCTTGCCTACGAAGGCAAACTAATTATTGAATGGTCGCTGCCGAAAGGATTGGTTTCAACCCTGGTGCTCGGCTATGCCGTTTACGGCATGCTGTCCATCCTGCTTGTTCACCCGGTGCGGTTCGACCAGGGCAACCGCTGGATCATGACGTTTTCGCGGTTCTTTTACCTGCTGCTTATTCCGCTTATCATCCTGCTGGGCAGCGCAGTTTACCTTCGGGTTAACCAATACGGGGTAACGGAAAGCCGCTACATCCTGATTGTACTCAGCCTGTGGCTTTCGGGCATCACCGTTTACTTCCTTTCAAGCCGCAAGCAAAACATAAAAGTAATACCCGTTAGCCTGTGCGTGGTGGTACTGCTTGCCGTGTGGGGGCCTCAGAGCGCATCGGCAGTTTCCAGGCAATCGCAGGTAAACCGCCTGCTGGCTTTCTTCTCAGAAAAAAATGCCGTCAGCAACGGAAAACTTGTTCCGCTTACCAACCCGGCCGGAAGCGGGCAGGCAACCGAAATACTGCGCTACCTCGTTAACCGCCACGGCCCCGGATCACTTCAAAATCACCTGCTTATTGATGCCGATTCACTTACCCGATCAGCCGATACGCTGAAATACCGGTACGCGCGCGACTATGAGCGGCTTGAACTGCTACGGAGGTATTTGAACCTGCAGTACACCTACGAGACTGCTGAAGAGATGCAGTACTATGCGGCCGAAGCCCCGGTTAAGGATAGCCTTTCCATTACGGGCTACCGCTACCTGATAAAAGTTCAATACCCCATGTATCAAACCGATGCGCCTTACACCTGGAATGTTTATGAGACAGAATTCATTTTTAACGGAAAAGCCCACCAGGCAAAATTCAATCTCCAGCCATTGGTTGATAAAGTATTGAAAGCGGGCAGCCAGGAAGTGCGTCACGTTATCATAACCGATAATGCATTTTACTGCACTGACGAATCATCCGGCCACCGGTTGATCATTGAATACCTTAGTTTTCAACTGAATAACGGAAAAACAGAGATTCAGAATTTCAATGGCCTGTTGCTCATCCGGTAACGCCCGAATTAATTATGATTTAATGGATCCATAGTATTGACGCAACCTTTTTACATTAGCTTTCACAAACGATTTGTGCTATGCGTAACCTGTCAGCCTTTATTCTCCTGCTTTTTGTATTTGGATGCTCGCCTGAAAAAGAAACCTATCCGGTATTAAAAGAAGCTGTGTCAGGCCTATATGATCCGGCATTGGCACCGTTTTATCATGGTGTAGCATCGGGCGATCCATTACCCGATCGCGTTATCATCTGGACACGCGTAACGCCTATTGATTCGGTGCCTCGAATTGCTGTTGCCTGGGAGGTCGCTACCGACAAGGAATTTTCGTCTATTGTTAAATCCGATACGCTAAGCACCACACCTGCCCGCGATTACACGGTAAAAGTTGATGTAACCGGCCTTGCAGCAGATACTTATTACTTCTATCGCTTTAAAGCACTCAACGCCACATCGCCAACCGGGCGTACAAAAACTACCCCCACCGGCAGCCGCGACAGCCTGATGTTTGCTGTCGTAAGTTGCAGCAACTGGGAGTTTGGCTACTTTAATGCGTACGCCAGCATTGCCGATAAACATGTGGATGCTGTGCTGCACCTGGGCGATTACATTTACGAATACGGAACAGGGCGCTATGGCGATACCACCATCGGCAGGTTTAACCTGCCTCCTTACGAAATCGTTTCACTGCAGGACTACCGCACCCGCCATTCGCTTTACCGGCTCGATGCCGGCCTGCGCGCCATGAGTGCTGCCCACCCGCTCATCGCAATCTGGGATGATCACGAAGTGGCCAACAACACCTACAAATCCGGTGCACAGAATCACCAGCCCGACAAAGAAGGAGATTTCTTCGCGCGCAGGGATGCTGCCAAAAAAGCCTATTACGAATGGATCCCCATCCGCGAAAGCGATAAGCACTACCGATCGTTTTCATTCGGCCAGCTTGCGCAACTGATTATGCTTGACGAACGGCTTGAAGGACGCGATGAGCCTCCGGCAACACCGGAAGAAGCACAGCAGCAGCGCAGCATGCTGGGCGAAGAGCAGTTGCAATGGCTTTTTGAAAACCTGAAAAGCCAGGCACAATGGAAAGTAATCGGCAACCAGGTTATTTTCTCCGATGTTGACCTGCGTGCCGTTTACCCTAAATCGCCACGCAACCTTGATTCGTGGGACGGCTACCTGTCGGAGAAAGGGCAGATCAAAAAATTTATTCTTGAAAACAAAATCAAGGATATGGTTTTTGTAACAGGCGATACCCATGCTGCGTGGGGAATTGAAGTGGCTACCGATGTTGCCAAAACGTATAACCCGAAAACTTCAGCAGGGGCTTTTGCTGTTGAATTCGGTGCCACCAGCGTAACTTCTGCCAACGATAATGAATACCGGAGCACCGACTCGGTGAAGATGATGGAGAAGGTGTTGCTGACAAATAACCCTCACATCAAATACCTTAACGATCGGGACCACGGCTACCTGCTGCTTACCCTAAAACCGGACAAGGCCATTGCGAAATACTACTTTATGGAAACCCTTCGCCAACCCGATAAACGCGAACGGCTTGAAAAAACACTGGAGGTAAAAAGGGGAGAATACAAACTCAATCAAAAGTAAAAATCCCGCCCTAAAAGTTTTGACATTAGCCTACCTTCAGTTGCAGCAAGTTCGATGAACTTACCTTCATGATACGAATAACCGGTTGACAGGCGGGTATCCGGGTCGACAATCCAGTACTCCTTAACGCCAAATTTTTCGTACAACTGAAATTTAGTGACCGTAT
>JAGUUF010000056.1 GCA_020063545.1 Cytophagales bacterium | reverse complement strand
TTGAGCGGCTATTTAATATAACGTCAAATTATATAACTGTGCGGCTGGCCTGTGCGAAACAATCCAGAACTTGAATACGAAGCCTAAAACCCCCAGATGGCGCCTGCAAGGATATGCGAAATGGTTGGCGCCAGATGGTTAACATAATATGATTATATAACTGCGGGTCAGGAACTTAGCTCGGCAAGAGTTATATAATTTATATTATGTTAAATAATAAATCAGGCATCCTTACTCCCGGTGTCTGAAGTAAAACGTGAACAGTACCAGCAACGTACGGATAACAACATAAGCCCCCCACTGAACAGCCCGTTGTACTGGCGCAAACTTATGGTTTAGCTCTTCATCGGTAACACGAACGCAGTCGTTCATCATAATCTCAACCAGCCGGGTTTCCACTTCGGAAGCAAAGGTTTTATCAAAAACGTCAAGGTTTAGTTCAACGCTGGCTTTTTCGCTGATTTCGTTTACGTTATATGAACCAATAGTTACCCATTTGCGGTCGTACGTGGATATTTTCGCGTGCAATACATTCTTATGATATTCGTAAACTTCCACTCCCAGTTTGAACAACCATCGGTACATAAAGCGCTCGGCATGCTTGGCAATCCGTACATCCGAAATGCCGGCAACAATTACCCGGATGCGTACCCCACGCTTTACGGCCCTTTCCATATGCCGCCTTATCTGGCGCCCGGGAATGAAGTAGCTTGACATGATGATAACCTGGTACTTGGCCTGGTCGAACATTTCAATATAGCTGCGGGTAATCTCCCGCTTAGCCCGCACCCAGTCGTTGGCGCGTACGCGAACCGGGCAAGCCTCTGCAGGCAGCTGGTATGGCGGTGCAGGCTTTATATCCACACCTTTCAATCGCCAGGGTGATATTGATCTGGACGCGCAAATGTTATACAGGGCACCGGCTGCTTCGCCTTCAACACATACCGCCCAGTCGAGCCAGGCTTTATGTTCAACCGTATCGTTGTAGCGGTTGCTGATGTTAAGCCCGCCAACTACACCGTACCGGCCGTCAACCACCAGCACTTTGTGGTGAAGCCTGCGGCCAAAATAAAAATAGCGGCTTTTGAACAACGGTTCAAAAAACCGGAAATGCACACCGTCTGCTGTCAGTTGCCCGATAAATACGCGGGAAAGGTTTTGTGATGCGTAGCCGTCAACCAGCAGGTGCACGTACACGCCCCGGCCTGCCGCCCGTTTCAGGGCATCAGCAACCCGCCTGCCGGTTTCATCATCATCATAAATATAGGTTTGCAGGTAAACCGAATGTGTTGCATGGTCGATGAGGTTTTCAAGTAAGTTGAAATACTCCGCACCACCCCTGATTAGCCGTGCGGAATTATATAAAAAGTAAGAGGCGTTGGGATCGGCCATACGGTTCAGCACGATGCTGCCCTCAACGTAATCAATCTTTCACACATCTGAAACCTACGGTTGCGTTGCGTTCAAAGCCCTGCGATACCCTGAGCAGCGCCTGGCGGTAATGGAGTTCGCGCGGCCCGCCTTGCACGTACCACCAACTGGATGAGGGTTTGAAATAACTGCCGCCCTTCATTATAACATACCGGTAGCTGCCGCTTTCGTACAGGTCGTTGGTCAGCTGCCAAACACATCCTGAAAGGTCGAGCAAACCGTAAGGATTGGCGCCTCTCGGATATTTACCTACCGCATACGGTTTTCCATCGCCCAGGTTGGCATTGCGCGGGTTAATGCCTTCAATAGCTGTTACCGTAAGGGTTTCGGTTACGAATTGGGCCTTGCGTACTACCGGGCGGGTTTGTCGCCACGGCCATTCATTGCCCTTTTCAGTTTGGGCAGCATACTGCCACTCCAGTTCAGTGGGCAACCGCTTTCCTGCCCATGCCGCGTAGGCCTGGGCATCTTCATAGGAAACATATACTACCGGGAAGTTTTCTTCACCGGGCGGAATGCTGCCCTTTCTCCAATGCTTAAGGAAGTTGGCTGTATCGGAAGGCCGGTAGCCGGTAGCCTGAAGAAACTCCCTGAATTGCCTGTTGGTTACCGGTGTGCGGTCCATCCAAAAGGATTTCATGGCAACCTTCTCCCCCTCTCCTTCTTCCGGGTACGGAATAAAGGCATCGCCATGCGTGGTGTTAAAACTAAACCTGCCGGCCGGAATTCGTACCATGCCGGAAGGCTTTTCGGCAGGTGGTTCAGTATATTGCACCTTGCTGATAAGCCTGGGTGTGCCAGGCCTGAGTTCGATTATTCGTTCATCGGCCAGTTCATCGCCATCAAAAAGCTGGATAACCAGTTTTCCTTCGTAACGGCCAATGTGATCTGGAAGGAATAAATCGTGTGTACTTCGTGGTAAGGATTCATAGGTCTTTCCATAAGCCGGATTACCAGTCCATAACCGGATTTCTGTTCCCTTACCGGCTTCAATGCTAAGGTGATTGTTCCGGTAAGAAACCCGTAGCACATGTGGCAATTTTGCAATGCAGCCAACCGAGCCTTCATTGTTAGTTCCCAAGTCATAACTATTAAACGCTTCAAGTTTTACCTGAGCATATAACCTGTTATCTACGACTATCGGAACAACTTCTTCATGGTTCCACAGGTCAACGTAGTGATAGCCAGACTCCTGGTCAATTTCAATTAAAGCGCCTTTATAGCCTTCAGGCTTTAGACTAAAAATAGTAAAGAGGGTTTTCTTTGGCCTGAAAACGGTGTATATGCTGATGTCGCGGGCCGGCCATTGATTTACCCAAATGCTGTCGCGCAGGGTTGGCACCAGGGGCGTCCAGTTAAAAGAAGTAAACGCTGAATTGTTCTCGCGCAGGATGCGGGTGGTGCGGCCAAGAAACCTGTATTGCTCCTCCTCCCATTCCGGGTGGCCGGGAGCAAACTGGTTTATTTCGGTGCCGTACCCGTTAAAGAACGCCACAGCGTACTCGCGTTTTATAGGTTCTTTAAACACTTCGGCCACCCGAAAAATGGAAAAGTCGGGCCGGATAAGTTTGTTCAGGTTTAACATGGGCGGATAGTACAACGCGTTGTGCACACGTCCGCTGATGATGCCGGGCATATCCTTCGGCACAGCCATCCCCTCGCTGTACATGACTACCCCCGGTTTAACCGCATCGGCAGCTTCCTGCAGTTCCCTGCTCGACTCTCCTTTGGTATCCAGTACCACGCCATCGGCCGAGGTTTCCCTGATTAGTTCTGCCAGGCCCTGCAGGTGCCCTTCGCTCCGGGTGCTTTCATCCCACGGGTTGTAGGCAATGAAAAATTTGGTGCCATTGCTGCGCAGCGAGTCCGCCAGTTGTCGCAGTTTTGGAAGTCCACCGGGCAAATCGCGGTACATATCGAATTGATTGCGCTGGTCGAGCCCCAGGGTTGGCCACGTTGGCCAGAGGCAGATGACATCATCGCCACCGTATAACTTCCGGCCACGTTCCTGGAACCGTCTCCAGTTAAACAGGCCGGTTTTGTAATCGTAATAGTCTTTATCCCAAGCCATCATTAAATGCATAACGTAGGATTTTTTAATCCACTGAAGGTCAATGCGTTTAAATAGTTTATCATCAAACGATTTCAGGTCGTACAGGTACCTGTTCTGAAACACTTCTTTCAGGCCATCCTGCCAGGTGCCCCGGTACACATCGGCATACAGGAAATACGTGACTGATCCTCCGGGGAGGATGATGGTCTCAAACCGCCTGCGTGTAGCCTTAACAAAAGAATCGGGGTCGCGCCTGGTTAGTCCGAACAAGCCATGATCTGCATCCAGTCGTAAGCCTGAGTAGCCGAGGTTCCAGGCATTATCTGGCACGATTACGTTTACAGACAACTTACCCGGAAGGAAAAGATGCGTTCGCGACAGCGGGTGGTTGCCTTTGCCGGTAATAACCGCTTCTTTACCTGAACTGCCAAAGGGAACAACGTTGCTGAGGCTAAGGGTATCTTTCGAGTTATTGGCAAAGACGATTTTACACCGGAAGCCCAGGCTGTCATACTGCTTATCCGTTACCGTCAAACTCAGCGGGTGTTGTTGATCAGACGAGTAAACTTTTCCGTTTACTGAAAATTCAAGTAAGGGTACAGCAAAGCTCCAGCTAAGCGAAAAGTCAGAACAACCGGTTACCCGGGTATTATCGGTTTGCAACTCACGGATGTTTTGTGCCTGACCTGAATCACAGATTAGCCAAAGTAAGTACGTAAGAACAAGTTTGTTATACCGCATCATCGGGCTGAAAACGTATAGATGCTGGTTTGCCGGTAGGTTTCACCGGGTTGCAGAATAGTATTGGGGAAATCCGGCTGATTGGGCGAATCGGGGAAATGCTGCGGTTCCAGGCAAAGGCCTGCATGCTTTTGATATACCTGCCCTCCCCTTCCTGACAGTGTACCGTCAAGGAAGTTGCCGGAGTAAAACTGGATACCCGGCTCGGTGGTGTATAGGGAAAGTGTCCGGCCGCTCTGCGGGTCGTGTAAGGTGGCGGCCAGTTCCGGGGAATTGCCGGATGGAAGGATAACGTAATTGTGGTCGTAACCACCGGGAACTTTCCCGATATCATCCCCTACCCGTTTGGGCTCAATAAAATCGAAGGCCGTCTGCAACGTGCCTTCAACTTTACCGGTTGGAATTAACTGATCGGTTACGGCCGTTAATTTCTCTGAACGGATGGTCAGCTCATGATCCAATATCGTTGGCGATTTTCCGGCAGAAAGATTGAAGTACGAATGACTGGTGAGGTTAACCGGAGTTGGCTTATCGGTAGTGGCCGTATAATCGAGGATAAGGGAGTTATCGGCAGTTACAGCAAGCACTACCGTAACCGCCAGGTTTCCCGGGTATCCTTCTTCGCCATCGGGGCTGAGGTATTTCATCTGCAGGCTGCTGTCTGACAATATCTGAACATCCCAGATCACTTTATCAAATCCTTTATTTCCACCATGAAGGGAATGGCCGTTGTTATTTGCCGAAAGTTTATAGGTCTCTCCGTTAAGCGAAAACTGTGCATTAGCAATTCGGTTCGCATACCGGCCAACCAGGCAGCCGAAGTAGGGGTTTTCAGGCTTCAGATAGCCTTCAAGGTTATCAAAGCCAAGCACCACATTACCCGGCTCCCCGTTACGGTCGGGCACAATAATGTCGGTTATGGTGCCGCCATAGTTCAGTACCTTTACCGTCATGCCTGAACGGTTGCGGATGGTGAACTGCTGTACCTCGTTACCATTGATCATACCATATGTAGTTGTTGTAATTGCTATGTCACCTTGCTGTGTATTGTGCCGGCAGGCGCATAGGGCCATGGCTACCATACCCATACAGCCGGCTGAAATCAATTTCATCATAGCGCGTATCCAGGTTAATTATCTGGGTTTATCCGGAGTTCCTTGATTTTTGTTGGCAGCCATACCTGCATTTCGTTTGATCCGCGGTTGTTCCACGCAAAGTAGGGAATTGCAGTAACCTGCCTGGTAATTTTTTTCACCTCAGCGCCTTCGCCCCCACCGGTTACACCGGTTGCGGTAAATTGAACAGCAACTACACCTCCAAGCAAGTCGTTTTTGAATACAGATTTGTATTCCGTATCCGATCCAACAATAAAATCCCACGCGCGGCCGTTGTTATCCGCTCCTTCAACACAATACAGCAACGGTCCCCGTTGAAGCGCAATCCGATCTTCGTTTTGTTTCACTTGCGGATGGGCAACAATTTCGTTTACGGGCATTGCCAGCATTAACTCTACAACATCGCCTTTTTGCCAGGTGCGGGTTAACGTAATGTACCCGTTTGCTTCTTCCCATTTTAATTCCTTGCCATTCAGTTTCAGAACAGGGGTCTGCCCTGCATACTTCTTAAACCGGTACAGGTCGCCCGGCACAGGCTGGCCTTTACTCCATCCCGGAATCCGGATATGCAAATCAAATTTTGTTTTCTGCTTTGGATCAATTTTGATTTGTACTGTTCCATCCCACGGATAATTTGTTTGCATTGAAACCGGAATGAGCTGTTTGCCTATGGTAACGCTCGCTTCATTACCGATAAACAGGTTTATCCAAAGTCCGGTTGCTGAGGTGGCATAAATATAATCGCCAACAGAAGCCGTTAGCCGGGCAATATTGGCAGGGCAACAGGCCGTTCCGAACCACTCTCTGCGGGAATGTGTGCCAAATGAAGCCAGGGGATTGCCATAAAAGAACCGATCACCGCTAAGTGACAAGCCGGCCAGTGCGCCATTGTACAGGCTGCGTTCAAGCACATCAATAAACTTCGCGTCACCGGTAAGCCGGTTCATGCGCTGGTTCCAGAACACCATGCCTACCGAAGCGCAGGTTTCGCAATAGGCTTGCAGGTTGGGAAGGTCATAGTCATTCGAAAAGCCTTCATTGCGACCCGATGAGCCAATGCCTCCGGTAATGTACAGGTTACGGTAAACAACATCTTCCCAAACAGCTTTCATGGCATTGCCATATTGCTTATTTCCGGTAACTGCTGCTACATCGGCAGCACCGGTATATTGGTACATGGCGCGCACGGCATGACCGGTAATTTCATTTTGATCCTGCACGGGCTTTACATCCTGCCAGTAGTCGGGTGTTATCCAATTCGACC
>JAGUUF010000048.1 GCA_020063545.1 Cytophagales bacterium | reverse complement strand
GCCTGACCGTAAGCGGGGGGCACACCCAGCTGATCCGGGTTACGGACTACCTGGCTATGGAGGTGCTGGGCGAAACCCAGGACGATGCTGCCGGTGAAGCGTTTGATAAAGCCGCCAAACTTATGGGCTTGCCCTATCCCGGTGGGCCGCTGATCGATCGCTATGCGAAACAGGGGAACCCGAACGCCTTTACCTTTCCCGGAACCGATATGCCCGGGCTCGACTTCTCATTCAGCGGAATAAAAACAGCCTTTCTTTATTTTTTGCGTGATCAGAAAAAAGTAAATCCACAGTTTGTTGAACAGAATTTGCCTGATTTATGTGCCAGCATCCAGCACCACCTGGTTACCATGTTGCTCGATAAACTGGAGCAGGCCGTTAACCAAACCGGCATTAAAGAAGTAGGCATTGCAGGCGGGGTTTCGGCTAACTCCGAATTGCGCGAGCAACTTAAGTTGCGGGCAAAACGCCTGGGGTGGAACACCTACATTCCTGCTTTTGAGTACTGCACCGACAACGCAGCCATGATTGCGATGGCCGCACATTATAAATTTAAGCGCGGGTTATTTGCTGCACTGGATGCGGTACCTCTGGCGCGTTACCCGATTGCATTTTGAACGATGAAAGCTGTTTTTAAACCGGGCGATTCCAAAGAGTACCGATTCATTGTGCAGGCTGCCGATGTTGCCGCCTTTCACGGAACGGTGGTTCACCCGGTATGCTCAACCTTTACGCTGGCGCGTGAAATTGAATGGACAACACGGCAATTTGTGCTGGATATGCGCGATGACGAAGAAGAAGGTGTGGGCACGTTTCTGAGTATCGATCACAAAGGGCCTGCATTTGTTGGCGAAGAAGTTGCGATAACCGCGCAGGTTGAATCCATAAACGGAAATGAATTGATTTGCAGCTACCAGGCCCGGACTGGCAACCGGTTGGTTGCTTCCGGCAAAACCGGTCAGAAGATTTTAGCCAGGAAAAAGCTTGCCGAATTGTTTAGAACGAACTGAGCGGTATGAGTAAACGGTTTACAAACGATATTAATGTGCGCAACCGACAGGCCTCTTTTCAATACGAGTTGCTGGACAAGTATATTGCCGGTATGGTGCTTAAAGGAACCGAAATAAAATCCATCCGCGAAGGAAAAGTAAACCTGCAGGACGGCTATTGTTATTTTTCGAACGGTGAGTTGTTTGTAAAAGGTGTAACCATTAATGCCTATGCCCAGGGCACACACTACAATCATGAAACCCAGCGCGAGCGGAAATTGCTGTTAAAGCGGTCGGAACTTCGTAAACTTGAGCAAAAAAATGAAAAAGGGCTTACCATAGTGCCGCTGCGCCTCTTCATAAATGAGCGAGGCTATGCCAAACTGGAAATTGCCCTGGCGCGCGGAAAAAAAATGTACGACAAGCGTGAGGCCATAAAAGAGCGTGATGCAAAGCGACAATTAGACCGACTAAAACGCTGAATGGTGAATACCGATACGGATTACGGAGTTTGCCGGCTAAGCCTGGTGCCGATGCGCGCGGAACCCGGTCATGTAACTGCACTGTGCGGACAGCTTTTGTTTGGCGAGCATTATGAAGTGCTGGAAATTACTGCCGACAAAAAATGGCTGCGGATTAGAAATTATTTCGATCGGTTTGAAGGATGGCTGGATGCACGGCAGCATCATGCAATTTCAAGAGAACATTTTGATTACATTAACGGTGCTAACTTTAAAATCACCACCGACATTACCAGCAGCATCCTCTACAACAAAAGCCCGCTGCAGATTTTATTGGGCAGCATCATCCCCATATCCGGTACCGAGTTGTTTAAGATGGAGGAACAATTTGCCTTTAACGGTGACTCGAAAAACCTCGGGCAAAAACGCGATGTGGAGTTTCTGAAAACCGTTGCCTTAAAATACCTCAATGCCCCGTTTATGCCGGGCGGTCGATCGCCCTTTGGTATTGAACCTGCTGCCTTTACCCAGATGGTGTTTAAGATAACGGGGTATTTTCTCGGTCATTCGTTAAAGCAGCAACAGGAAAGCGGCAGGCCTGTGGCAGACACGGAAGGTGTTGCTGCCGGTGACCTGGTATTCTTCACAAACCTGAAAGACAAAAGCCAGCATGCGGGCATCCTGCTTGCCGGTGATAAGGTGATTCATGTTGCCGAAAAGGTGCGGGTTGATCAGTTCGATGATGAGGGCATCCTCAATCCGGATACCCGGGTGTATACCCACTCCTTTACCCATGCCCGGAGGATTTTACCGGCCGAGTAAACCGCGGCCGAACGGCCCCTGTATTGCTTCGTAGCCGGAATGCCTTTATCTTTCCTGTATGAATAACCGTGTTTTGGTACTCAATCAGGATTTCAGCCCGCTTATGGTGTGCTCGGTGCAGCGTGCGTTCATCCTGGTGTACCTCAACAAAAGTGAATTGGTGCGGCCGGCCAACGGCTACAAACTTCACTCGGTTACCAAAAGTTTTCCCATGCCTTCCGTCATCCGGCTTAACCGGTATGTTAGCGCTCCCTACAAGGGGGTAACGCTTACGCGGCAAAATATTTTTAAACGCGATAATTTCGAGTGCCAGTATTGCGGCACTAAAAAGGATTTAACGTTAGACCATTTAATCCCCAGCTCAAGAGGCGGGCAGCACACCTGGCACAACCTGGTGACTGCCTGCAAAAGTTGTAACACGCGAAAGGGAGACTACACACCGGAAGAAGCGGGCATGCCGCTGTTGCGCAAGCCCCATAAACCCTCGTACGCGTTGTTTCTCCGCGAGCTTTCGGGTCACCACGGAAACGAGTGGGACGAATTCCTGGGGTAACGTCCTTACCTGATTTCGTTCAGCAGTTTCCGGGCGCGTGCCGAATACGAGAACTCGCTGTTGCTTAGTTCCTGGAAAATAAGCTGCGCAGTTTTTACGTCACCCTCCTTCAGGTAGCTCAGCCCCAGGTACCACTTGGCCTGGTTGTCGAGGTCATCGAAATCATTGATGAGCCGGATAAACTGGTTGCGGGCTTCGGCTGTGTTGCCAAGCACCAGGTAACAATTGCCAAGCAGCATCAGCATGCCGGCTTCCTCTTTTTCGGCAAGCAGTTCGGTAAAAAGTGCAGCAGCTTTCGTGTAATTACCGGCCTCGTAAGCGGCAAATGCCTCGGTACGTTTTGACGGGTTAGCTTCTCCGCGGGTAATGGGTTCAAACACGTTGGGGTATGCTTTAAAATGCCCGGCATAAAGTTCCTGCGGTGTGGCCGATTGGTTCCATAACATAAACGCAATGGCAAACAATGCCACCGATGCGGCAATAGCGGTGGCCTGCTTCCAATACGTAACCAGCCAAACCTGCTTGCCCTTTTTAACAGGAGCGATTTGAGGCAACGAATTTTCCAGTGCGCGCAATTGCTGAAGCCGGGTTTGCAGGTAGCTGTAGCGGATGCCTTTTATCAGTTGCTGGTGTTCCAGGTACATGGTTTTTAATACCGGTTCGTTTTTAAGCCGTTCTTCGAGGCTCGCTTTTTCGGTGTCGGTCAGGCTCCGGTCGAGGTACCGTTGAATCAGGTCAATGTCGTGTAAATTCGGGTTCATCGTGTGTTTGGTTATCGTGGTTATTCTTCTGTTACAGGTTTTGGGTCGGTAGGTTGCGAGTGAAGTGTTCCAAATACCATTTTCCTCAATCGCTCCATACATTTATATTTTTGGTTCTTTGCCGTTTCGGGGTTTTTGTAGCCCATCAGAGCTGCTATTTCTTCCATTGCTTTACGCCCGAAGTAATAATAGCCCAGCAGTTCGTGGCAGGGCTCGCCAAGCTGGTTGTAGCTGTGGCTGATAATTTCCAGGTTAATTTCTTCTGCTGCCTGGTTGTCAACATCTTCGTACAGGTAGTTTTTTATATAAAACTCCGCACCGATAACCTGTTCGCGGTGGTTGGTGCGGTACCGCTGCCAGACCAGGTTTTTGCCGATGCCGAACAGGTAGGTTTTAAGGCTGCTACGGAGGGCGTCCAGCTTACCGGCTTTGGCGTTATCGTATAGTATAATAATAGAGGCCTGGTAAAACTCGCGGGCATCTTCATTTCCGCAGCGCTGCAACCGCATAATCCAATGCACAAATTCCGACCGGAAGGTTTCATACACGGTGCTCATGCCCCGCGGGTCGTCATTTTTAATCAGATTAATGAGTTCGGTATCAGTCATACGCCCTTAGTGTATAGCGGTGCAGTAAGTAACCCTTACTAAAGGTAAACTTTTTCGGCCGGCTTTAGGGTGACCTTGTTTGCCTGGCGGCACTAACTCCTGAAAACGCAAACAACCCCTAAAAAAGACACTCATGAAAGCAAGATTCAGAATTATTGTGGTGCTGGTCGGGCTGACCGTTGCCATGATTACCGCAGGAGTGCCGCCTATGAAGAAGGTAGGGAATAAGCAGGCTAAGACCAACAGTTGCTATGCCGAGGCCGATGTGCAGGCGCTGATGGTACTCAACCACTGTTCGCGGGCGGAGGCCGTTGCGGTGCTGGACCTGGCTTGCGAATATGTAATAATGCCATAACCAAAAAAGACTCTTCATAGGTTGGCTAAGCACGGGCGCCCGGCAGATGGCCGGGGCCCGGCTTTTTTGAGTCGAATAACAGGTTTATTAAATATAACATTACATCTGATAATACCGATGAATATGAATTGTTACTTTCAATAGTTAAACCCATACCTATGAGACCCTCTAGAGCACCCGTAAAATTCGGGGTGATTTGCCTTGTACTTAGTATCGGCTCGAGTGTTTATGCACAACATTTCACCATCAAAAGGGTTGAACTTGCCGGTCAGCAGGTAATTGTTCATTACGATTTAACCGATGATGTAACGGGTCGTTCGTATACCATGAACGTGTACGGCTCACACGATAACTACCTGAACCCGTTGCAGAAAATTACCGGTGATGCCGGGCTGGAGGTTAAGCCTGGATTGAATAAAAAATTTATATGGGATCCGAAATCCGAACTGGGCGAAAATTTTTCAGGTAGTGTAGCGCTTGAAGTGCGCGGCCGGCTTTACATACCGTTTGTGCGCTTTACCGGCTTTGAGGATTACCGCGTGCTAAAGCGGGGCAAGCCTTACCAGCTTACCTGGAGCGGGGGTACCCAGCAAAACATTTTAAACTTCGACTTATACAAAGGCGATAAGAAGGTATCCACCTTCACCAACATTGCCAATGTGGGCAACTACAAACTAACACTGCCTACCGATACCAAACCGGGCAAAGATTATCGGTTTAAAATAAGCGACACCAAAAACAAAGATGAGGTGGTGTACACGGGTATGTTTGCTGTAAAGCGCAAAACACCCTTGTTATTTAAGATTCTGCCGATACTTGGCGTAGGCTACCTCGCAACCATGCTTGCCGGTGGCAGCAATGGACCGAATGATATACCTGATCCTATTGAACCGCAGTAAACCCACAATAAAACTCAAACCCATGAAAAAGTCTAATG
>JAGUUF010000378.1 GCA_020063545.1 Cytophagales bacterium | reverse complement strand
GTAAAATTTTTGGTTCCGCCTGCCAGGGTGTAGGGAATAATGGAGATGTTGGTTCCGGCTTCTTTGAGCGGTTCGTCCCAAACCAGTTTCCGGTTAAACGCCATGGTTACAATATCGAAATTGCGGGGTATGGGCGACCATGTTGATCGTTCGGCATACTCGCTGTCAATGCGATAGAAGTTTACATTCCAGGACGAGAGGCCTTCTTTAAACCGGATGGATTTAAACGGTATGGCCATTTCGGCAATCCAGTAGCCTTCGTAGATTTTTGCTTCCGAATACCATTTGTTGTCCCAGGTTAGCGAAAGGTCGGTTGGCCGTGAGCCGCCATTGGCAATGAGGCCCTCGCGTTGCACGCCAAACGGGTTTACCCCAAACATAAAACCATTGGTGCGGTCGCTGAAGGGGTCAAGTACAACGGTAATGCCGTCATTTCCCTCGCCCCGGAAGTCCCTGCGCAGCGAAGGAGTAATGTACTGGCGTTTTAAGGCCAGGTTTTCCATACGCGCAATAACATAGATAAACCGGTCATCATACGTCATGCGTACCTGGGTTTGGGCATTGGCCAGCGAGGTGTCGCTTGGAAAGAACTGCATAAACCTGTCGGCAACTTCAGCAGTTTGCCAATCAGGCTCATCCATTACCCCGTCTATTTCAATAGTACCGGTGGCCTTCTTAATATGGAGTTGTTGTGCCGTTACCGGTAACATGATTCCGGTAATGAGGATAGCAAACAGGATTCGGACAGTCACAATCAGGCAACGATAAACCTCAAAAATAGACTGCGCAGGGTAGGGCACCAAACCGAATTTGGATGAGCGGGTTTTTTAGTCTTTCAGGTAAAAGGCCCCGGTAAGTTTCCTGTAAGCGGGTGTCCATTCCTGCCCATGGCTATATAAACATAATGTTTCCGTTAGCAACTCAGCGTGTTGAAAGGAGAATTCCATCAGTACGCGCTCCACCGGTTTATGGGCACGGGTTTGGAAGTTGCACCTCCGGGTAAGGCAAAGCCCCTGGGCAGAGGCTTTTGTATGGAAGATGATACTTTCTTCAGTAGGCAGGATAACCGCAAGGCGGCCCAAAGGCTGCTTACCCAATTTGGTTGCTGCCGCGATGAGGTCATCAAACGTTAGCCGATCGGCATGCCGGGCTGTTTGCCTGGATGGCGATGGCGGTTTTAAACTGTTGATAAAATAAGGCGGGTTGCTGATAATGAGATCATACCTTAGCTGGGTGTCAAATTTTTGAAGGGGCATCCGGATAAGGCTTAAGGCACTGCTCCAGGGTGAATAGGCAAAATTTTCAGCCGCATCAGCAGCAGCTTCGCTGTCAATTTCAATTGCATCTATCGCTGCATCACCACCGGTTCGTTGGGCCAGCATCAGGGCAATAACACCGGTGCCGGTGCCGGCATCAAGTATGGTTTTAGCACCGGTAACATCGGCCCATGCACCCAGCAGCACCGCATCGGTGCCAACCTTCATGCTGCTTCGCCTGTGGCCAACGCGAAATTGCCTGAACTGGAAATGCGTATTCATCGGCATTAAAATTACATTAACTTTAAACGTTTAACCCTCATTAACCATGGCATTTAAATCTGATCTGGAAATTGCACAGGCAGCCCGCCTTAAACCAATAAAAGAAATTGCCAAACGGCTTTCGATTGCTGAAAGCGACCTGGAATTATACGGCAACTACAAAGCAAAACTCCCGCTGAAGCTTTTTAATGATGCCGGGTTTAGAAAAAGCAAACTCATCCTGGTAACGGCCATGACACCCACACCAGCCGGAGAAGGAAAAACAACTACCTCCATTGGATTGTGCGAAGGCATGAACAAAATCGGTAAGAAGACAACCGTGGTGTTGCGCGAACCATCCCTTGGGCCGGTGTTTGGCATGAAGGGTGGCGCGGCAGGCGGAGGGTACTCGCAGGTTGTGCCGATGGAGGACATAAACCTGCACTTTACCGGTGACTTCGCGGCTGTTGAAAAAGCCAATAACCTGCTGGCAGCCCTCATCGACAACGATATCCAGAAACCGGATGGCGGATTGAAAATTGATCCGCGAACAGTTTAGTGGAAGCGCG
>JAGUUF010000241.1 GCA_020063545.1 Cytophagales bacterium | reverse complement strand
GCACGCTCGATTTTGCCCTGATGTCGGCCTTTATTACACTGTACCAGTTTTGGATCCATACCGAAACGATTAACAAAATGGGGTGGTTCGAATATGTTTTCAACACTCCCTCCCACCACCGCGTACACCACGGCCGCGACCCGAAATACATTGATAAGAACCATGCCGGTACGCTGATTATATGGGATAAACTGTTCGGCACGTTCCAGCAAGAAGAAGAGCGGCCGACTTACGGCATAACCAAACCCATAAACAGCTGGAATGCCGTGTTCGCCAACTTCAGCCATTATGCTGATATGGGCAAAGACCTGAAGCGCATTCACAACTGGCGGGACAAACTCAAATACATTGTTGCCAAACCGGGCTGGCTGCCCGATTATCTTGGCGGTTACCGTGCGGCTCCGGAAATTAACCGGGAGCACTACCAAAAGTATGAAACAGCTTCTTCCCTCTTGCTGAGTTTGTATGTGCTCTTTCAATTCACCCTTTGCCTTGCCGGCACGGCCTGGTTCCTGTTTAAGCAGGATCTGTTCACACTCGGAGAAAAAGCCGTTATTACCATAGTGATCTCGTTTACCGTAGTGACCTGCGGGGTGTTGTTCGAAAACCGGGCCTGGGTACGATGGGCAGAATGGTTTCGGGTAATCAGTTACCCGGTAGCGCTTGCGCTATTAACTTACCTTATGGGATGGCCGGTTTGGCTGTATTACCTTTCTTTCGGATTTGCCGCTGTTTCCGTTCCCTGGTATTATTCCATTTCGAAGAGCTATGCCGCGCAGCGTTTGGCTTAGCCTTTTCATTATCCTGTTCGGATGCGGCAAGTCCCTGCCTGCACTGGATAACGTAAACCTTGCCGACTGGAAGGCCGACCGCAACGGCTGCCTGGGGAAGCGTGCCCCTATGGAGGAGGCCTTTCGGAAACAAAAAAGCAGCCTGCTGGCGCTAAGCGAAACACAGGTTGTTACGTTGCTGGGCAGGCCCGACCGCAACGAACTCTACAAACGCAACCAAAAGTTTTATTACTATTTCATTACACCATCGCCCGATTGCCGGTTGCCTGCCGGGCGCGAGGTAAAACTATCCATCCGGTTTAACGCCATGGGCCTGGCAAAAGAAGTGACCATCGAATAAATAGTCCAGAAGCCATCTCAAAAATTTAATTTAACCACAAAGCGACCTTTAGACTTGTAAAGTTATCTTTTAAGGGATAATAGTTATTGTAGTATTTTTTCTTTTTTGGTTCTTTTCTAATCAACTTGTGAGCGCATTCACCTTGTGAGCGCATTCACCGGTAATGGCGGGGTTCGCTTCTTTGCCCGTGCAATAGACCTGCGCAGTTCATTTACCAGGCCATCCTTGGTTTTAGCATTCAGAGGATAGAGCAGCGAAGTTTTAAAGTAAAATTCACAGCCAGGTTTTTGTTTTTTAGCCATGTATTTGCCGTTATCTTTGCGCGCAAAATACAACTCCTGATGAAAACTATTTCGGTTATCGGCAGCGGCACCATGGGCAACGGCATTGCCCACGTGTTTGCCCAGTTTGGTTATGCCGTTTCGCTGGTCGACATATCAGAAGAAGCGCTGAAAAAAGCACTGGCCACCATAGAAAAGAATCTCGATCGCCAGGTGGCCAAACAGGCCATTACCGAAGAAACAAAAAAGAAAGCGTTGGCCAACATCGCTACCTTTACCCAGGTAAAAGCAGGGGTGGCTAAGGCCGACCTGGTAATTGAGGCCGCCACCGAAAACAGCGACCTGAAGCTTAAAATTTTTAACGAACTGGACGAGGCCGCACCTGCACAGGCCATCCTGGCCACCAACACGTCTTCCATTTCGATAACCAAAATTGCCAGTGCTACCAAGCGGCCCGACAGGGTAATCGGCATGCACTTTATGAACCCCGTTCCGGTAATGAAACTGGTGGAGGTAATCCGCGGGTACAACACGAGCAACGAAGTAACCGAAACCATCATGCAGCTATCGAAGATGATACAGAAAGTGCCGGTTGAGGTTAACGATTACCCGGGCTTTGTGGCCAACCGCATTCTGATGCCGATGATTAACGAGGCCATCTATACGTTATACGAAGGCGTGGCCGGTGTTTCGGAAATTGATAACGTAATGAAACTGGGCATGGCCCACCCGATGGGACCGCTGCAGCTTGCCGATTTCATCGGGCTGGATGTGTGCCTGTCTATTCTTACCGTGCTGTACGAAGGTTTCGGTAACCCGAAGTATGCCCCCTGCCCGCTGCTGGTAAACATGGTGCAGGCCGGGCACAAGGGCGTAAAAACCGGCAGCGGATTTTATTTGTATGCTGCAGGTAATAAGGATTTGGTTGTGGCAGAACGGTTTCGTACAAAATAATTTCACTGATGCCCTGATACCAAATCCAGGGCTGCTGCTGATTGGAAGTCTATAATTTTGAATGTGGCTAAATAT